>JAJDNM010000031.1 GCA_022340665.1 Acidobacteriota bacterium
AGTCGATCCCAAGCCGCAATTCACGTTCGATCCCTGAGAGCACGAAGCGCATGGTGCTATCGAGCAGAGATGTGATGTCTTCCATTGCCCGACGATAAGATTCCCGATTCACCCCCGTCAAGAATTCGAAAGGCGCCCCATAACTCGCGAACGGGTGTGCCACGCGACGAAAGTTCCACGAGACCGTTCGATGGGTGCCACGTTCACCATTGCACCATTCGGATGCCGTTTTGAATCTGGAGAGGCGCTGTCCGGCTTCGCTGCAGGGCAGCTACGCCGGGACCACTTTTTCATTCGTTTGAAAATCGAATGAAAAAGTGGCGCGCCGAAAGGGACTCGAATCTCGGCGAGAGGCAGCCACTCATGGGCGGCGCCGCTGGGCGGATGGGTGGAGGCGGCGTCCGCTCATTGGCTGGCTCCGCCGAGACGCGCCGCCGCAGGCGGCGCAACGCGCACAAGACAGCACGGCGATGCAAGTTGCCTTTGGCAGGGAAGTTATTGGCGCGCCGAAAGGGACTCGAACCCCCAACCTTCTGATCCGTAGTCAGATGCTCTATCCAATTGAGCTATCGGCGCAGCCCAAGGGAAGGAGATTGTGCCACAAGGGGGATTGCGGTGCAAGCCCAGATGTGAATTAGGAATGAGGAATTAGGAATGAGGAAATCCCGCCCACCGACCCATTTGGGATTTCGGATTTGGGATTTCGACCCACCCGCGCCACAGATCCCTCGGCTCGCTACGCTCGCTCGGGATGACACTCTGGTTGGCCTGCCGAGGCCAGGTCCTCGTCATGTGATTTCGGATTTTCCGCCGATCCGGCTCTCCCTTTGGCTACGCCGTGACAAGTCCTCCCGTCTCGCCACCAAGACGCCACGAACACCAGGGAATTCCCTGGTTATCAGAATTCGATCGCGAAAACCGAATAGAGTTCGTTGAGTCTTTGCACAAGCAGTTTGTGACGAGGCAGGGAAATACTGGGAAAAGTCCTTCGTGGCTTCCTGGCGGTCTCGCTGACGGCGCGAACCGGGATTTCCGCCCACCCACAAACGTGAGACCGAGGGGACTGGTGGGAAATACGAAATCCGAAATTCGCAATTCGAAATGCGAAAGGCGCCGGCGGAAGAGGGTGGCCGGTCGCGCGTAGTATCCTCCGATCCGAAAAAGGAGGCCATTTGGAGCCAATTCTCGAGATACAGAACCTGAGCAAGCGCTACGGGGACCACATCGCGGTCGATGACATCAGCTTTTCGGTGCCCCGAGGTTCGGTCTTCGGCCTGCTGGGCCCGAACGGGGCCGGCAAGACGACGACCATCCGGATGGTGATGCGGATCATCGCTGCGGACAGCGGCACGGTACTGCTCGACGGCCTGCCGGTGGACGACGACCGGCGGCGCATCATCGGCTACCTGCCGGAGGAACGCGGCCTGTACAAGAAGATGAAGGTGCTGGAGCACCTGGTCTACTTGGGCACGATCCGCGGCATCCGCCCCGGAGAGGCGCGGAAGCGCTCCGCCGCCTGGCTCGAGAGATTCGACCTTTCCGAGTGGGCGACGCACAAGGTCGAGGATCTTTCGAAGGGCATGCAGCAGAAGATCCAGTTCATCGGCACCATCCTCCACCGGCCGCCGCTGCTGATCCTCGACGAGCCGTTCTCGGGCCTCGACCCGATCAACACCCGCGCCCTCAAGAATCTGCTGCAGGAGATGGCGGCGGAGGGCGTGACCATCGTCCTCTCGACCCATGTCCTGCCCCAGGTCGACGAGCTGTGCTCGGACATCTGCCTGATCAACCGCGCGCGGCCGATCCTCTACGGCTCACTCGACAGCATTCGCAACGACTACGGCGGCAACACCTGGCGAGTGCGATCGGATCTGTCCGACGACCAGCTCGCCGCCCTCCCTGGAGTGACCTCGGTCCACCCGCTTGGCGACGAGCGATTGCTGGAGCTTTCGAACGGCCAGGAACCGCGCGAGCTGCTGCGGGCGCTGGTCGAGCGGAGTCAGGTGGAAAGCTTCACGCGGTTCGTCCCGGACCTCGAGAACATTTTCATCCGCGCCGTGGAGGAGGACCGCCATGCCTAGCCTGCATATCTCACCAGCTGTCTATTGCGGCCGACGATCCGCCGCACCCAGCTGTGCTTTCTCATCTCCGGGTGCTCGACGTACCGTCAAGTACGCCTCCGCGCCCGGAGAATCAAAAACCCAGCTGGTCACAGCGTCTCAACGACCTCGTCACGAAACCCGGTGAGATATGCAGGCTAACCTCCAACGAGTGCTGGCCGTCATCCGCCGCGAGTACCTCGAGCGAGTTCGAACCAAGGCATTCTGGATCTCGACGATCCTGGTGCCGGTCTTTCTCGGCGCGGTGATGATCCTCCCGGCGTGGCTCGCCGCCCGCGGCGGAGGAGAGTTCTCGGTCGCGGTGCTCGATTTGTCGGGCCGGTTCTTCGAGCCGATCCGGCTCGAGGTCGAGCGAAGCGTGTCGGGAGTCGACGAGAAGCTGGATGTGACCCTGGTGCGCCAGGAGCCCGGCACCGATCCGGATGCAACCCGCGAGCGGCTGAAAGAAGAAGTCCAGAACAAGAGCTACGACGGACTTCTGGTCATCCCCGACACCATGCCCGACGAGGGCCGGCCCGAGTACATCGCGCCTAACGTGGCCGCATTCAAGCTGCTGACAGTGATCGAGCGCTCGGTCAACAACGTGATGGTCGCGGATCGTCTGACCGACGCCGGCCTCGATCCAGAGACCGTCCGCGAGCTCACCCGCCGGGTCGGACTCAACACCCTCAAGCTCGGCAAGGGTGGCGAGGAGACATCCGACCAGGGCCAGACCTTCATCCTCGCCTACATCTTCGTGATGATCATCTACATGACGGTGCTGATGTACGGCATCTACGTCATGCGCGGCGTGCTCGAGGAGAAGAGCTCACACGTGGTCGAGGTGATCATCTCGACGGTCAAGCCCTTCGAGCTGATGCTCGGCAAGATCCTCGGCATCGGCGCGGTCGGGCTCACCCAATTCCTGATCTGGGCGGTGTTGATGGCAGCGATCTCGGCACCAGGCACGATGGCGGCGATGGGTATGAGTGGTATCGAGCTGCCATCGATCCCGGCCCAGCTCTTGGTCTTCTTCGTCATCTACTTCGTCCTCGGATTCCTCCTCTACGGAACCCTCTATGCCGGCATCGGCGCCGCCTTCGACACCGAGCAGGAAGCACAGAACTTCCAGGCCATGGTGACCATGTTCCTGGTGGTGCCTCTGGTGCTGATGATGCAGATCCTCAACCAGCCCGACGGCACCCTGTCGGTAGTTCTCTCGCTGATCCCGTTCTTCACGCCGATGTTGATGTTCCTGCGGATGACCCTGACCCAGGTCCCGCCGATCCAGATCGCCGCGTCGGTGGTGTTCATGATCGCGGCGATCCTCGCCTGTACCTGGATCGTGGCCAAGATCTACCGGGTCGGGATTTTGATGCACGGTTCGAAGCCGAAGATGAAGGACCTGATGCGCTGGGTGCGGGAAGCCTGATCACGATCACGTATTTCGAATTTCGGATTTCGAATTTATCCCCCGCCCAACCCAGGTTCACAGGGGGGGTGGTTGGGAAATTCGGAATTCGGAATCAGGGGTAGGTGGCAGGGGCGAGGTACCCGAGAATGAGGAATTAGGAATGAGGAATTACGAATTTCCACCCCTCCCCCCGTGGCACGGATCGTCGTGGGTGGGTGGGCGGCATTCCTAATTCCTAATTCACAATTCCTAATTAGCCCTCTGGTTTTGCCAAGAACCCGAGGGCTTTGTCGGCCTCGGCATCCATGATGACCTGGAGCAGATCGCCGTCGGTGACGGCGGGCACGTGAATCACGCGCACGATCTCCTGCATGTCGGCGAACTCGGGGGCGACCTCGGCCAGGCTGCTGGGCGAGCCGTTGAGGAACTCTTCGTTCCACACCACTGCCGGATCGTCGGGGTAGAGCGGGAGGTAATGGATCCCGGACTCGACGAGGTCATTGAAGAAGTGCGTGCCGAAGCTCACATCCGGAAGGTACGAGCCTTTTTGACGGGCGATCTCGATCAGGATCGCGGTGTGGGAGATGTCGGCATAGGTCACCGGCACTCCGAGCTTGATGTCACCACGGCTCCCCCATCGCCCCGGGCCCATCAAAAGGAAACGTCCCTTCGGGAGTGCTTTGTTGACCACGCCGATGGCGCGGGCGACCCGTTGCATCTCCTCGCGCGTCTCGAGCTTCTCGTAGTCGCGAGGGTCGACCAGGACGATGTACTCGAGGTCTCGGGCCTGGCCCATCTGCACGTAACGGTTGGCCGAGAAGACCTTTTTTTCCTCCAGCACGTCGGCCGGCACCTCGACGTGCTGCGCCGAGGCCCCGCGGCTCAAAGCGCGGCACTGAAGCATGTAGAAGTCGTCGCCATCGTGGGCGAACTCCACGTCCACCGGTTCGCCGAGGCCTTCTTCGAGGAGATCCAGCATCTGTTTCAGGTCACGTGGAAAGGAGGTCTTCAACAAACCGTCGAAGGTGATGACCAGCTCCTTGGGATCCACCTGAGGGAGGATCCCCACCAGCGGCAGGATCTGGTGATCGCGGTAAATGGAGAAGATGCGGTTCATGTGCGGAATCTGGCGCCCGACCCTGCCCATGAACGCAGCCAGGGGCATCGACTCGAACTGGCTCTCGCGGAGATCGACGACGTCGACGTCGTGTTGGGAGTAGCGGTAGACCTCGTCCGGCCGCTGCACTGCGCGCAGGGCGGGTTGCTCGAGCGCAACCAGCACCGGGTAGTCGTTGACGGTCCGGTCGACCGCGCGGGTGCCGAGGCCGAGCACCAGCCGCGCCATGCCGTCGGTGTGGCGGATGCGCGGCGACCATCGCATCTCGCAGCGCGAGAAGGCGACGCCAGCGAAAACCGGAAACAACATGCCGCCTGCTTCGCGCCCCACGACCTCCTGGATGAGAACACCCATCTGCTCCTGGAAATCGATCAGGCCGCGCTCGCGACGGTACTCAATCGGGTCGGGGTGGAAGATCGACGCGTAGACCTCGGCGATCGCGTCCTCGAGAGCCGCCAGCCGTGCTTCCAGGGTGCCCGAGTTGGGGATGAAAAGGCTCTTGTACTTGCCGGAGAAGGCGTGGCCGATGCGGTCCTCGAGCAGGCTCGAGGAGCGAATGATCAGCGGCACTTCGCCGATCTCATAGAGCATCTCCTCCAGGCCCTTCTCGATGGTCGGCGGGAAGGAACCGCTCTTGAAGAGACGCTCGACGAGCGGAAACTCATCGTGCACCTCCTCCGGCTTCTTGTACTTGACGTTGATCAGCTCTTCGAGACCGTTGTACTCGATGAACTCGAGGATGCCATTCGACGGCAGAAAATAAGAATTCGGGATTTTGTGCTCGGCCGCGAGACGACCTTCACGCCTGGCCTCCTGCAGGATCGAATGGGCGAGGATGAGGCCGGCCGACTTGCCACCGAGGCGTCCGTAGCGGCCGTCGGTGGGCAGGATGTGGTCGAGCACGTAGGCGAAATCGACCACCCGGATGTAACGCTTGGCCACCGAAATGAAGTCGAGCTGCTCGGTGAGGAATCGGCGGATCAGGGCGGCCCTGGTTCCGATCACATCCTCGCGCGGCGCAACCGCCTCGCCCGGCGCAAAATTCAGGAACTCGTGGATCTTGTCGCGCAAGACGTCGAGCGGCGTGTCGGGGTCCTCGGCCAGCCGCGCGCCCTCTTGGACCAACATCCTCTTTTCGACCAAAAGGATGGTGGCTTTAATCTCCTCGGGAGTGAGGTAGCGCCCCGCGTACTCGAGGGCCAGGTCGTAAAGCTCCTGACGAGACTCGTGATTGAGCTGCGGCTTCGGCCGATTGGGATCGTGGATCCGCCGGCCGCCATTTTGCAGGGCGGCGGCCAGCTCGTCGAGGGCGTCGAGATCGACCAGGCCCTTCTTCTGCAGGTCTCGCAGCAAGCGGCGGCAGACGCGTGCGGTCACCTCGGGCTTTCGTCGCCTGAGGTCCTCGAATTGCTGACGCCATTCTTCCATGCCGGGGTGGATTGTATCTGCTAACCCGGTCTTCTTACCAGGTGTCTACTGCGGACGGCGCATGGCACCAATCTGTCGTGCATTTCGCGAATCGTGCTGCGTTCCCCGCCGACAACAGCGCAAGGTGGCCGAGGGCTCGCCTGAAGGCGCGCCCATCGGACACGCGCTGGTGGGGGTGAGACGCAAGCGCCGAAGGCGCGCCTCACCGTAGCGCTGCGACGCCTGCGTCGCCCGATTCGCGAAAAACCCAACACCTCACTACCCTTCGCCGCCCTCGTCACGACACCCGGTAAGAAGATCGGGCTAATTGGATTCAGCGTCGGATTCTTCCGGCGGTTCGGGGCGGAGTTGGTCGAGATTCTCGAGCACGGCCTCGACATCCTCGACCTCCACCCCCATGACCGTGTCGCGACCCGTCACCTGGACCATTGCCTTCCCACCCTCTTCCAGCGGCGCGTGGAAACTGAAGACAAGGAGCGGACGCTCCTCGCCCTCCTTCTCCTCCAGCACGACTTCAACCCGTCCCATCTCGCTGGTTATCGGTGTCATCAGATCATAGTCGGTGGCCTCGAGGTCGGCGAGGGAGCGAAGACGCTCCTGGACCTTGGCAAGGTCCGCCTCGGAATCGTCTTCGAAGTGCCACAGGCCGTCCTCGTGAATCAGAATCGCCGATTCCTCGGGCGCGGTGATCCGCACTTCCCGCACATCCCACGTCTCGAACGGCATGACCTTCTTCGCGCGCCACAGGACCGGCGCCTTCGAAAGGCGCGTCAGCACCCGTTCCGATGCCCAGAAGACGGCCCCATCGCCACGTCGGCACGCGACCTCGGTGTCGTTCTCCCCCTCCCGGGTGTCTCCGAGGTCCAGCCTCAACGGCTCGCCGCCGTCACTCCGCACCACAGTGATCGAGTACCCCGGCAGGTCGAGACCGAGCTCACCGAGATCCGCCACATCGTCGAGAAATTCCTCGATCCGCATGGAGCGGAGGTCCGAGATCAGGCCACCGAGGTGGTCGTCGTCGGCCAGGTCCTCGAGCGGCCGGAGGAGCCGCCACCGATCATCCACCCGCACGGCCCGGATGGTGTCGGTGCCGGCCTCGATGTCGATCGAAGCGACATCATCCTCGAGAAAGTCGATGACGTCCCGCGAGCGCCAGTCATCGGTCTTCCGCTCGAGATCGTTCACGAACCAACCCGAGGCGATGATCACTTCGTCGCCGCCATCGATGAGGAGCGCTCGTTTCGATCCCAGTGGAAGCTCGTCTCCCACCGCGATCGATCGCTCGCCGCCGCCTGCCATCTCGAGCGTCACCTCGGCCGCCGGGTCATCCAGGCCGTACTCGGCCGGTTCGATCTCTTCCACGGCGATACGACGGTCGGCTGTCAGATTGGCCAACGAGCCGAGGGTCGAACTCACCGTAGAGCTGTCGGCCGGAAAATCGAAAGGCGCGCGCAACCGCCATTGCTCGCCAACCCTCTCGAGCCGTACGTGTCCGGATTCGCTCTCGATCTCGATGGCCTGAACGTCATCTCGATCGAAGTCGTGCAGCACCTTGTCCGCCTCTTTGCGTGCCTCCTCCGTGGTCGGCTGGTGGCGCTCAAATATCAGAATATATGCCAGTACAGCTATGACAACCGCTGCGAGAATTATGAGGTTTTTGCTTTTCACGGAGCTCTCCTCATGATGAATTAGGAATTAGGAGTTAGGAATTAGGAATTCCCAACCCTTCCCCCCGGTAGAGATCACCGTCACGGGCGGGTGGGCGGCATTCCTCATTCCTCATTCCTCATTCGCCAATCGTTAGTGGCGTCGACGGCGCCATACGAGAATGCCGGCCAGAATCGCCGCTCCGGGCATGGCGATGAGCACCAGTAGCAACAGATTGCGCATCTGCTGCTGGGTCAGAAAGAGGCTCACCTGCTCCACATCGCGCGGTGGAATACCGACCAGGTCCTCGCGCGCGGCCAACCAGTTGAAGGCGCCCACCGCCAGCACCGAGTTACCGGCGTTGGAGATGTCGAGGTCGGTCAGGAAATCCGAATCACCGAAGACGACAAGGCGATAGCCCTCCGGCTCGGAGTCCTCCCCGGAAGCCGTCAATTCGGTGCCGCCTTCAACTGCAACCCCGACCGCCACCGGTCCGGCGTTGTCGGCGTCGTCGAGCGCCACCGGATCGCCACGCAGGAGCATTTCGAGATCGGTCTCTCCCCAACCCTCGCTCGAGGTCTGCACCAACACCGAGGCATCCTCGCCATCAGCCGCCAGTGAACGCGAAACCGTGAAGAGCACAGCAAAGCCTTCGAGCCCCTGGGTCATTTCATGTGTCGGAAAGTCATCCAGATAAACTGCCGAAAGGTCATAGAAGGGAAGCCGCCGAGATGGATCGACCACCAGATCGTCGCGGACGATCACGCCACGTTCGGCGAGCATCGCCTCGAGCCGGGTCGACCGCATCGTGCCGCCCGGCTGGATCAGCGGATCGATCGCCACCAACAGCCGACCACCTGCGTCGAGGAAGGCATTCAAGGCGTCGATCTCCACCTCGGTGAAGGCCGCGGTCGGTCCCACGATCGCGAGGACGTCGGCATCCTCCGGGATCTCGCCCGAGAGCAGGCTGGTGTTGGCGATCTCCATGTTCTCGCGCTTGAGGCTTTCCTCGAGAATCTGGAGGCTTCGACCGGAGCTGCCCGTATCGAGGGACGCCTCCCCGTGTCCGGTCACGACGTAGATCTTCGGCACGTCCGGAGCGACCAGGGAGAGAATCGCGGATGTGAACTGCTCCTCGCCCTTGAACGCACGCATCGTCGGGCCCTGTCCGTACTGCATCCCCGAGTAGTCCATTTCGGCCATCTGATCCGAGGTCACGTACTTGGTGCGGTCCCCGTAGACGAAGACCACGGTGTCCGCGACCTGCACGCCGTACTGCTCGGCCAATTGGGTGGTCTTGAGCGGTTCTTTCTCCGGATCGATGTACTCGACCGTGATCTTGTCCGACGCCGCCTTGTAGCGCTCGAGAAGCTCCTGGACCTGATCGAACATCGACGTCTGCGGGGTCATGAAGACCACCACCTTGATCTCGTCAGTCAGGTCCGAGAGGATGTTTTCGGTCTTTTCCGACAGGCTGTAGATCTGGGTCGTGGTCCAGTCGGACCGAACGTAATTTCGGGCCGAAATCCAGTTGATCATCACCGTCAAGGCGACGACGAGAATCACCGCGACAACGCCGGAAATCGTGTAACGAACGGCTTGCTGCCTCATACCGTCACCTCCACTTCTTGACTTCGAGAGACTTGGTGGCGAGGAAGAGGAAGAGCACGCCCGCCGACAGCTGGTAGATCACGTGCCGGGAGTCGACGATGCCCTTGGCGAAATCGTCCATTTGAGTCCACAGATTCATATTCCCGAGAGCGGACTTGATGAATGAGTCGGAGACCATGAGCTGTTCGACTAGGCCGATGGAGAAGAGAATCACCATCGCCGCGAAGGCGATGATCGCTGCGATCAGCTGGTTGTCGGTCAGGGTCGAGCTGAAGGTACCGACCGCGATGAAGAAGAAGCCGAGCAGGAAAACGCCGAGGTATCCGGACAGCACCGGCCCGATGTCGATCTCCGAGTGTCTTGTCAGAACCAGCACGTAGAGCACGGTCGGCAGCCACAACGTCACGTAGAACGCCATCGCGGCGGCGAACTTGCCGATGATGACCTGGCCTTCGGTGACCGGCGAGGTGAGAAGGACCTCGACCGTGCCCGACCGCCGCTCCTCGGCGATCAGCCGCATGGTGATGACCGGTACCACGAACAGGAGGAAGAGCCAGAAGAAGATCGTTCCGCCGAAGAAGAGCCTCAGCGGCGTCATCGCCGGAGTCTGCGGATTGTTGAGGAAGGAAACGATCAAATAGAAGATGTAGCCCTGCATGAGCAGGAAGGCGGTCAACACGATGTATGCGAGGGGCGACGAGAAGTAGGCAATCAGCTCGCGCCGGATGATGGCCCAGATCTTACGCATCGTGCACCTCCCCGGCCGGCTCGGCAAGGAGCTCGTCCTCGCGGGTCGTCAGCCTCACAAACACGTCCTCGAGCGACGCCTGCTGCGGGGTCAGCGTCAGCAGCACCCAATCCTTCTCGACTGCGAGCCGGAAGACCGCCTCGCGCGGGTCGGAGCCGGCCGCGTGCTCGAGGACGAACCGGCCGCTACCGAGCTCCCTGGTGCCGACAACTCCCGGCAGTCCTTGCAGCACCTCCCGGGCCGAACTGTCGGCGCCCCCGAGCTCGACTGAGAGCGACGGGTTGCCGATCAGCTTTGCCTGCAGTGCGTCCGGCGTGCCGTCGGCGACGATCCGGCCGCGATCGATGATGAAAACCCGCTCGCAGACTTGCTCCACCTCGGGCAGGATGTGGGTCGACAGGAGCACCGTGTGGTCCTCGCCGAGCTCGGTGATCAACTCCCGCACCTTGATGATCTGGTTCGGGTCGAGTCCGACCGTAGGTTCGTCGAGGATCAGCACCGGCGGTTGGTGAATCAGAGCGCCGGCCAGGCCGACCCGCTGACGGTAGCCCTTGGAGAGGGTGCCGACCACCTGCCGCCGCACCTCGCCGAGCAGGCACTTCTCGACGACATACTCGATCTGCTTTTGGACTTCGCCGCGGGGGACCTCCTCGACCGCTGCCCTGAAGCGGAGAAACTCGTCGACCCGCATCTCCGGATAGAGGGGCACGTTTTCCGGCAGGTAGCCGACGTTGCGCCTGAGCCCGACCGGATCCTGATCGAGATCGACCCCGGCCACCACCACGCGCCCGGTTGTCGGTGGCAGAAACGCCGTCAACATCCTCATCACCGTCGTCTTGCCCGCACCGTTGGGACCGAGGAATCCGAGCACCTGACCCTCCGGTACGAAGAAGCTCAGGTCCCGGACGACCGGTGCCTCGACATAGGTCTTGCTGAGGTTTTCCACTTCAATCATCTATCGCGCCTCCTGTCGGTGGTCTGGGTTTCCGAAAGACGGCCGAAACGAATCCACCGCGAACCGGTTTTCGTGTGCAGCGGTTTCCTTCGCAGAAGGAATGCGCATCACCCGGCCCCTCTCAGTGGCACACCCTAAGCAAAATGCGATCCAATTTCAAGCCCGGAAATGCGCGTATCAGCGCCGCGAAATCACGTCATTTTGGCAGCTCACCCGCACCGTCATGCGGGCTCATCACGCCGTGGAGTTTCCCGTGACGATCAGCATCAGGGTGGTCGATCCGACGGTGAATTCTCCCTGGTTGGGGATCTCGGCTTCCTCTGCCCGTTCACCGCCGACCCAGGTGCCGTTGGTGGCACCCATGTCCACCAGCACGACCGTGCCGCTCCTCACCTCGAGCATCGCGTGCCGGCGTGATACCTCCGAATCCTTGACCTGAATGTCCATCGCCGAGCCCCGGCCCAGGTAAACGCGAGGCTTGGTGATCGGGAAGACGCTACCGGCCTGCGAGCCGGCGATCACCGCCAGGGAATAACGCTGGTCCTTGGGCAGGGGGGCGAGCTCCGGAAACTCCGGCGGCTCGGGCTCCGGCTCGGGCTCGGGCGTCTCGATCGGTTCGGGCGATTCCTGGAACATCTTCTTGATCGAGGTCGCGTTGGAGGGTTCGTCGAGCGGATTCCGGACCTCGAAGGCGTGTTGGCAGCTGGTGCACTTGACCTGCTTGACCTCGGCGCCGCCGAAACGCGCCTCATCGTACCGGTACTTCGTTTCGCAGTTCGGGCAGGTAATGATCACCTAGCGTCCTCCACGGCCTCTGACTCCTCAATGATATCAGCATTGAGTTCCCGGTTCTGAGTTCCTAGTTTTGAGTTTCGAGTTGCCCCCACCCTCCATTCGCACCATTGGGGAGGGCGGGTGGGAACTCAAAACTCACACCTCAAAACTCAACACTATTTCCCCTCCGCTACTCCACAGCCGGAGCCGTCCACCGATCCATCCAGTCGAGGACAACCTCGTGCCACTGAATCGAGTTGACCGGCTTAAGCACCCAGTGATTTTCGTCCGGGTAATAGAGCAGCCTCGACGGCACTCCGAGACGCTGGAGGGCGTTGAAAGTGGCGAGGCCCTGAGTATCCACGACACGGTAGTCGAGCGCGCCGTGGACCACCAACTCCGGCGTCTTCCAGTTTTGAACATAGTTCACCGGTGAGTGCTCGCGGTAGCCGTCGGGGTTCTCCCAGGGCGTGCCACCGTGCTCCCATTCGGGGAACCAAAGCTCCTCGGTGTCGTAGTAGGCCATCAGCTCGTCGAGATTGCCGTCGTGGCAGACCAGCGCCTTGAATCGATCGGTCTGACCCTGGATCCAGTTGATCATGTAGCCGCCGAAGCTGGCGCCGGCTGCAGCCATGCGCTCGGGATCGATCCACGAGTGCCGCGAGAGCACGTGATCGAGGCCCTTCATCAGATCGACGTACGGCTTCCCGCCCCAATCGCCGTTGATGGCGTCGGTGAAGTCCTGGCCGTAGCCGGTCGAGCCGTGGAAGTCGATCATCACCGTCGCGTAGCCGTGGCCCGCATAGATCTGCGGGTTCCACCGGTAATGCCAGTGATCGTCGAAGCTGCCCTGCGGCCCGCCGTGGATGAGAAAGGCGAGCGGGTATGTCTTGTTGGGATCGAAGTCCACCGGATAGATGAAGTAGCCGAATACCTCGTCGGAGTTGGCGCCGTAGAAGGAGAACTGCTTGTAGCGACCGAAAGAGATCGCCTCCAGCCGCTTGTCGTTGAGATGCGTGATCTGCGTTTCCAAACCACCCTTACCGGGAATGACGTAAAGCTCGACCGGCTCCACGAGGCTGTCACGAGTGAAGAGCACGCGCCCGTCGGCGAGCGGTTGAGGGCTCGAGTTGGTGTGAACGGTGCTGACCGCGGAAACCATGCCGTCCGAGGGGTCGATGCGAAAGATGGAATGGTTGCCGATGTTGTCGGCCGCCGCGTAGAGCGCCGTCCCGTCCGGCGTCCACACCACCGAACCCGGCGAGCGGTCCCAGCGCTCGGTGAGGTTGCGTGTCTGGCCGGTGGTCCAGTCCCTGATCATCACCCGGTACCGATCGGCCTCGTAGCCCGGGCGGACCATCGCGACGTAGGCGAGAGAGGTGCCGTCGGGGGAGAAGGCGGGCGAGGCATCCCAGGCCTCGTTGTCCTCGGTCAGGCACCGGGCAGGCTTCGAACCATCGGTAGGCACCGCCCATAGATCCCAATCGGTCGACCACACCTCCTCGGAGCCGTTGACCACCTTGGCCGTGTAGACCAGCCACGCGTCGTCCGGCGAAACGGTGTAGTCTCCGTCACCGCCCCACGGGATGGTCGGACAGTCGCCGTCGACCCCAGCCATGAGGTCGACCGCGGCGCCGGCGGTGCCGTCTTCCGCAATCGGAATTCGGAACACGTGATTTCGACGGCCATCCTTCCAGGTGTCCCAATGTCGTACGAAGACCTTGTCGAAGATCATTCCGGACGCCTTCTCCGCCTCTTTCGCCTCGAGGCGTGCGGCCGTGCACTCGACGGACGCATCGCAGTCGGGATAGACCGCGAGCCCGACGTAGAGCGCGCGACCGCCCGGCCCGACGACCAACGAGTCGACATCGAGCGGAAGGTCCGTGACCTGCCCGGCCTCGTTTTTGACGAAGCTCCAACGCCAGACCTGGGCCGAACCGCTGCGGGAAGACAGGAAGTACAGCGTTTCGTCGTTCTGCCACCGCGCGCTCCAGTCGTTGGCGGCATCCCTTGTCAGACGACTGGCGCCCGACCCGTCTGTCGCCGCGATCCAGACGTCCCGGAGACCCTTGTTGGCCTCGAGATCCATCGTGGTAACGGTGAAGGCGGCGCGGCTGCCGTCGGGAGACGGCTGCGGATCGGAAACCCGCTGCATCGCCACGAGATCGTGGACGTTGAAGGGATGTTGCTGGGCGCTGCTTATTGACGCCACAGCCAGCAACAGAGCGAACGTGAGC
>JAJDNM010000032.1 GCA_022340665.1 Acidobacteriota bacterium
GCCAACGATGGCATTGCCGCAGGCGCCGGCTTCGCAGTCGTCATCCTCTACTTCGCGGGCGGGTGTATCATCGGTCTCTTCTTTCTGATGAGGCAGAGGTGGGTCATATGGAAGCCGGCGGTCATATGGGCCGTACTGATCGCCGGACTCCAATCGCTGGTATTTCTCAATCGGTGGCCGCTTCTGTGGATGGGGTACGACACCGCGATATCTCAGCAGACCTTTGTCCTCCAGCAGATCGCCATCGCCCTTGGACAGCTGGTAGGCATGGGAGCGATTCTCGCGCTCTCGTTTATGGCCGCGGAAAGCCTCGGCAGACGCGCATTCCCGCACCACGTTCAGTTCTGGCGAACATGGTCGGTTGAGGTGACACCAACCAAGACGATCCTCGGCCAGACGGTCGCGGGCTTCCTGTTGATCGGAGTGTTCTTCGCCTACGACGTCTGGCTCTACGCCTATGCCGCGAAGAACTTCGGCTGGTGGTCGCCGTCGAGCGCACTTACCGATCCGAACGTGCTCGCCCACTACCTCCCGTGGCTGACCTCGATCGCCAACTCCCTGCAGGCCGGCTTCTGGGAAGAGTGTCTGTTCCGGGCGGTTCCGATCGCGGGCGCGGCACTCCTCGGACGTCGCTTCGGCAAGACCTGGCTGTGGATCGCCGCAGCAATGGTGCTGCAGGCGGTGATTTTCGGAGCCGGTCACGCCAACTACCCGGCCCAACCAGCCTATGCCCGATTGGTGGAGCTGATCATCCCGGCGCTCGGTTTCGGGGGGCTCTACCTGGTCTTTGGCCTGGTGCCGGCAATCGTGCTCCACTTCGCCTTCGACGTCGTCTGGTTCGCGTTGCCCCTCTTCGCCGCGGACACTCCGGGGATCTGGGTCGACCGTAGCCTGGTCATCGTCCTCGCGATGGTTCCGTTGTGGATGGTGATGCTCGCGCGAGGGTATACGAGATCCTTCGGAGAAGTTCCCGAAGACGACTACAACCGCGCGTGGGAGGCGCCGCCTGCTCCGGCGCCAACCCCGGCGAGATCTGAAGTTGTCACCTCTGACCTTGCTCCGAAGGTGCGCTCCTACCTCATTTGGCTCGGCGCTGCGGGGATCGTCGTCTGGGGCCTGACGTCGAACTTCACGACCGATGTCCCGGGCCTCTCGCACAGGGACCGGGAGGCCCGATCCGCAGCGCGCGCCATGCTTGCCGAGCGCGGGATCGAGCTCGAGCCCGAATGGCGCGAGCTGAGCATGGCGGACGCACCACTGGGTCTGCAGGATCGATTCGTATGGCAGGAGGGCGGGCCCGAAGCCTATCGGGAGCTGGTCGGACGGTACCTGCCGATCCCACGAAGGATCGTTCGCTACGCGAGATTCGAAGGCGATGTCGCCGAAAGAGCGGAGGAATACAGCGTCTTCATCGGACCGGACGGTGAGATCCAGCGAATGACTCATCAGCTACCCGAAAGCCGCCCAGGACCCGAACTCGATGAAGAGGCCGCCCGGAAAATAGCCCAGGAGGCGGTTCGCAACCGGTACGAACTCTCCCCGGATGAGGTCGAGGAGGTGTCTGCGGAGCCGGCGCAGCTCCCAGACCGTCGCGACTGGTCCTTCGTTTTCAAAGACCGTGAAGGCTATCCGCTGGAATCCGGAGAGGCGCGGATCGCGATCGATATCGCGGGCGATGAGGTCGTGGCGACCGGTCGTTTTGTCCATATTCCCGAAGAGTGGGAGCGTGCATGGCGGAATCGTCGAGGCGTCACCCGCGTGGCCCAGATCGCATCTGTCATTCTCCTAGTCCTCCTCTACCTCGCCGGAGCGGTTTTCGCCATCGTCCGTTGGAGCCGGCACCGATTCGCCTCCTCGACCTTTGCCGTCTTCTTCGCCTTCCTGGCGGTTGTCGGTGGTCTCCAGATCTTCAACAGCTTCCGCTCCGCGAGTGCGCAGTTCGTGACCGCCCAACCATTCAAGCTACAGACCGCCATCCTGATCGTCGGCGGCCTCATCGCCATGACCGGGATCGCCGCGGTTTCATCCCTGTTGATCGGACTCGCTCACCGGATGGTGCCGGAGCAATCCGGCAATGCCGACCGCGCCTCAATCGCGGCCGGATTCGGTCTCGGAGCGCTGCTCGCGGCCCTCGGAGCGGTTGGACAGAGCCTCGCGCCCTCGACCATGCCGTCGTGGCCAGACCTCTCCTCAGCAGGCGACTTTCTCCCGCTCCTCGGCACTGCGTTCGGTACCGTTACCTCGTGGATCACCGGCACTGCGCTTTTCCTGCTCGCGGTCCTGACCCTCAACACGGCAACCGACAGCTGGCGGAGACGAAAGGGTTTGGCCTCCACGGTGCTGGTGCTCTTCGGCCTCGTCGTGACCGGAAGCGAGGGCATCGAGAGCATCCCAATGTGGCTCGTGGAGGGCGGGCTCACGGGTGTCGTCCTCCTCTCTGTCTGGGTGCTCGTTCTGCGGTACCAGCCGACGATCGTTCCGACCGTCACCGCCGCCGGCAGCGCGCTCGGGGCGTTCCGCGAGGCGATCATTCGCCCGTATCCGGGCGCAGCGGCAGGCTCGGTGATCGGTGGCCTGGTGGTAGTTGCGGCGGCGTGGTGGTGGTACCGACGGCTAACTTCGGACTCGAAGGTGCAGGACGCAAGGACTTCCGTTCCGGCAATTGGCCACCAGGTGACTGAAATGGAGGAAGAGTCATGAACAAACCGGTCGTTCTTCTCGTCGTCGGAGTCATGTTGTCCCTCATCAGCCTGACGGCCGATGTCATCGGTATCGGTGAGGGAACCGGGATTGGATGGAGGCAAATCACGGGCTTCACAGTGGGTCTCGTCATCGCAGTGATCGGGCTGGTACAGATGCGAAAGAAGGGGTAACCCACGGGTGTCTTGTTTCGATTTGGCCGATTTCAGCAACGGGTCTTTCGGTCGGCGGGTCACGCTGGCATTCGCCGCAGGAGACCTGTCGAGGCGGAACGTGGCATCCTGTAGGGGAAGCGATGACAGATAAGCACAGGGATCCGGCTTACAAACTCAACCAGCTCGAGGCGACCGCGATCTGCGGCAACGACATCACCTCGTCCTGCCTCTACGTGTCTGCCTTGACCGTCCTCCAGGCAGGCAAATGGGCGCCGGTTGCGCTCCTGATCGTCGCCGCGGTTCTCTTCCTCTACCGCAAGATTTATGCGGAGGTTGTCGGCGCGCTGCCGCTCAACGGAGGCGCCTACAACGCGCTCCTCAACACTACCAGCAAGAGGGTCGCATCGCTGGCGGCCTGTTTGACTCTCCTGTCCTACATGGCGACCGCGGTGATCTCGGCTTCCGAAGCGATGCACTACGTGCATTCACTGTGGCATGGCTTGCCGGTGATCGCGGCGACCATTGTCCTCCTTGCGGCCTTCATGTTCCTGACCATCATGGGTATCGGCGAGTCGGCCAGGGTCGCGGTCTTGATCTTCATCACACACATTACGACCCTCGTCCTGCTCCTCGGAGTGGGTGTTTTCTTCGTGCTGCGTGGCGGGCCGGCGACCCTGGGTGAAAATCTCACCGCGCCGATGGAAATCAGCGTTCCGCAGGCACTGTTCTTTGGTTTCGCGGCGGCGATGCTCGGGATCTCCGGCTTCGAAAGCTCCGCCAACTTCGTCGAGGAACAGGAACGCGGCGTGTTCCCAAAAACCCTGCGCAACATGTGGGCAGCGGTCAGCTTCTTCAATCCATCGATGGCCTTGCTGGCGCTTGCACTGGTGCCAATCTCCGCGGTGGCCCACAATCAGGAAGCCCTGCTCTCCCACATGGGACTCATCGCGGGTGGAAAATGGCTGTCGGTACTGGTGTCAGTTGACGCCGCGCTGGTTTTGTCCGGTGCAGTTCTGACGTCCTACGTCGGTGTGACCGGGCTCGTCAAACGCATGGCCCTCGATCGGTGCCTGCCGCAATTCCTCCTCAGAACCAACCGGTTGGGTACCACTCACTGGATCATCATTGCCTTTTTCCTGCTCGCGGTGTCGGTGCTTCTGTGGACGCAGGGAAACCTTGGCGAGCTGGCCGGCGTCTACACGATCTCCTTCCTGGCGGTGATGGCGCTCTTTGGCGTCGGTAATATCCTGCTCAAGATCAGAAGGGCGAGCCTTCCGCGACCGACCATCGCGTCGTGGCCCTCGGTCCTCGTGGCTATCGCCGCCGTGGTGGCTGCACTGGTCGGAAACATCCTTCTCAACCCCGCCTACCTCAGAGTCTTTCTCGGATACTTCGTGCCGGCAATCCTGATCGTCGGCGTCATGCTGAGCCGAATCGAGATCATGCGGATCATGCTATTTGCGATCCAGTCTGTAAGCGAGTCGATCCAGAAACACACCTCGCGGGCAGCGAAGGCCATTCTTGACAAAATCGACCAGATCAACTCACAGCGTTTCGTCTTCTTCACCCGCGGCGACAGCATCGCAAACCTCAACCAGGCCATGCTCTATGTGCGGCGTAACGAACACACCAACCGCATCAGGGTGGCGATTGCGTACACCGACAAGAAGGAAATACCAGAAAGGCTCGCGCAGGACCTCGAGTTCCTCGACGAGGCCTACCCCGAGATCGACATCGAGTACGTCGAGGTGGAGGGAGAGTTCGGTCCCGAATTGATCGACAAGCTCTCGAAGCGCTGGCAGGTGCCCAAGAACTTCATGTTTATCGGATCCCCCGGGGATCATTTCCCGTACCGGTTGGAAGAACTCGGTGGGGTTCGGTTGATCATCTGATTTCCAATCGACTTCGAGTAAACCGCATCAGCTTCGAGGCGCCGTGCGTCAACGCGGACGGTTGGACACGATGAAACCGATCGCCGGCGATGCGCATAAAAGGGTCTGAATCCACGCTCAGGAGGCAACCATGGAATTCAGAGAAACTTTGCAACGCGCGAGCGGCATGGTCGACCGGATAACGGCCAGTCTGGCCTTCATCGCTCCGCTGGCCACCCGGCTGGTCATCGGGCTGGCATTCTTCCGGGCCGGTTCCGGCAAGTTTCGCAACTTCGAAAATGTGATCGGCTTCTTCGACTCGCTCGGGATCCCATTCCCGGCCTTCAACGCCGGTCTGGTGGCCTCGATGGAAACCGTCGGCGGGTTGATGTTGATTGTCGGTCTCTTCACCCGTTTCTTCGCTTCGGGCCTGGCCGTCACCATGGTGGTTGCGCTATTGACCGCCGACACTGCCGATCTGCTGGCTGCCTGGAGCGGCGCGTCCCAGATCTCACCGACCGACGTCACGGCCTTCACCTTTCTCCTCTTCCTGATGTGGCTCGTCTTCTACGGCGCCGGCAAGTTGAGCCTCGACGCGCTGATGAAGAAATTCCTGCTCTCACATCAGACCCCTGTCGGCTCGCTGAATCCCGACAATCTCTAACCCCGCTGTAACCAACAGGCCGCAAAGAGCAACTTTGAAACATAGAAACTCATCGAGACGCAGACTCAATCCGGAATATTAATATGTGCGCAGGAATTCGAAAAAGAAAGAAAGGGGAAATCATGAACTCTCAGAAAATGAAAAAGCTCTTGGTCAACGCGGCGATGGCGGGCATGATCGCTGGAGCGGGCGTGATGGTGCCGGCTGCAAGCTCGGCCGCTACCACCACCGAGGTCAGCCAGAACAGCTGCGGCGGCAAGGACGGTTGTGGCGGCAAGTCCGACCAGGCGAAGGACTCCGAGCGCCATGCCTGCAAGGGCATGAATAACTGCAAGGGCCAGGGCAACTGCAAGTCGGGTGACAACGGCTGCGCCGGCAAGAATTCCTGCAAGGGCAAGGGCGGCTGCGCGTCCGAAGATGCCAGGCACTCCTGCAAGGGCCAGAACGACTGCAAGGGCCTCGGTGGCTGCAAGTCCGGTGACAATGGCTGCGCCGCCAAGAACTCCTGCAAGGGCAAGGGCGGCTGCGCCGTCCCCGTCAAGGACGCCTGAGAAACCACGTGACGCGGGCCCCGGACTCGGGTTCCGGGGCCCGCGACTTGGAGCGAGCACTCTCGCTGCGAGCGCTGGCTCGAAGACACAAGGGGGTCATCAATGAAAGACAACCGTTGGGGATTTCCGGACCTCGGACTCGGGGTCGGTCTCCGCACTACTCACTACGCGCACATCCTCTCGGAGAAACCCGACATCGGCTTCTTCGAGATCCTGACCGAGAACTACCTCGACACCGGCGGCCGTCCGCTTTTCATGCTCGATCAGATTGCCGAGCGCTACCCGACGGTCATGCACGGCGTGTCGATGTCGATCGGTTCCACCGATCCGATAGACTTCGACTACCTCGCCAAGGTCAAGGCTCTGGCTGAACGCACCGGCTCACTCTGGATTTCAGACCATATCTGCTGGACGGGGGTGCTCGGCCGCAACACGCACGACCTCCTGCCCCTCCCCTACACCGAGGAGACTCTCGTCCACTCGATCAACCGCATCAAAATCGTGCAAGAGTTTCTCGAGCGGCCCCTGGTGCTCGAAAACCCCTCGACGTACCTGGAGTTCGCCGACAACGACATGACCGAGTGGGAATTCGTCGTCCGTCTCGCCGAGGAGGCCGATTGTGGATTGCTCTTCGACGTCAACAACGTCTATGTCTCGGCCTACAACCATGGCTACGACCCGGTGGCCTACATCGATGCCATCCCGGCCGACCGCGTCTGCCAGTACCATCTGGCCGGCCACACCAACAAGGGGACCCACATCATCGACACCCACTCGGATCACGTCGTGGACCCGGTGTGGGAGCTCTTCGGCCACACGATTCGCAACGTCGGGCTGCGCGCCACCCTGCTCGAATGGGATGCCGACATTCCCCCCTTCGAGATCGTGCACCGGGAGGTGCTCAAGGCTGAAGGCTGGCGCCGCGAGGAGGTCGCCGATGTCGCCTGAACGGCCCGGGCTCGCACGCCTGCAACGCTGGATGCAGGAGGTCGTCGTTCACCCCGGAGCCGTCGAGGAAGCCATCGAGGCCGACGACGCCACTCGACACATCACCAGCGGCCGGCTGACCGACGTAGTACTTCCATCACATTCAATGACCGCCGTCGAACGCGTCGGCGTCTACCACGGGATGTATATGATGCGGATGGAGGAGGCGCTCGAGACCGACTACCCGGTGATCCGCTATCACCTGGGCGACCACCAGTTCGGCCACCTTGTGGCGGAGTACGTTCAGCGCTTTCCGTCCACCAGCTACACGCTCAACCGGCTCGGCGACCACCTTCCGCAGTTCTTCGTCGATGAGCCGGAGTGGCCCCAGGCCGCCTTTCTTTACGACCTCGCCAGGCTCGAGCTGGCCATGACAGAAGTCTTCGACGAAGAGGAATCTCCCATTCTCGGCTCCGAGGAGTTGGAAGCGGTACCACCCGACGCCTGGGAAACGGCACGGCTGCGCCCTATCTCCGCATTCCGATTATTGGATTTCAAGCACGCGGTCATCCCGCACCTGGTCGCCTTCCACGAGGACCGACCGGCGCCAAGTCCACGCCGCCGCGCAAGCTGGGTCGCGTTGTATCGCCGCGATTACTCGGTTCTCCGCCTCGAACTGAGCCGCGCGGAATACGATCTTCTGCGTGAGATCGTCGCTGCGGCCCCCCTCGGAGACGCCCTTGCTGCCGCAGCCGCGTCGAAGTCCCCGCGGCAGCAGGCGAAGGTGTTCCGGTGGTTTCGCACCTGGATCTCGGAGGGTCTATTCACAGAGATCGAGTCTTGAAAACAAATGAAAATCTCAATATTTGACGGCGGTCAGAATTCTTGAGAATATGAATGCATGAACAAATTAGAGGATTCTCCGACTGCTCCTGAATCGCTTCCGGAGTGGGTTGTCGAGTGCCTGAGTCGACTCTTTTCCTCAATTTCCGACCACACGCGTATTCGCATCGTCCACGCCCTCACCACCCAGGACAGATTGAACGTTTCCGAGATTGCCGAGCACACGGGACTTTCTGTCTCCGCAGTCAGCCACCAACTGCGATTGCTCCGCGACCGAGCCATGCTGCAGGCGGCCAGGGAAGGGCGCTCCGTCTACTACAGCCTCGCCGACGATCATCTCCGCACACTGATCCGAACCGGGGTGCAGCACGCTTACGAGGACTGCACCAACAACCTCCGGCGCGAAGCCGAGGACCCGACGAATCAAAAGGGTTAATCGCCCGCCAGTCCACTCATGTTTCGGTCGAATACCGTCTCGAGCGAAGAATTTTCGTTGATGTGATGAGAGTCGCGCCGTAGGCCGCTAGCACGATCACGAAAACGACCGTCCGGCCCGAAACGAGGTCGACAAGAACAATTCGAAGCCCTGTCACGGCCAACAGGGGATACACGAGCCAGCCAGCTTCTCGTACTCCCCAACGCGAGGCGAGGACCGCGCAGAGGATGGTCATCATACACAGGGCGACCGTTCCCATCCAACCCGCTGCGTTCGGCGCCATCAACTCTGCCACCGACACCATCATCGAGGCCAACACCAATCCGCTCATCACGAGCAGGACGGTCAGTGGCAACCGCTCCAGCCACCCGGACTCCTCACGCCTGCGGTCAAACAGGAGGACCAGCGCCGCGAGGACAGTCAGGAGAGCAACCAGTATCGCTCCGACGTTCGGAATCGCCTCGAGCCTCGATTGACCGCCGAGATCTCCCACCATTTCGGTGACCACACCGCTCGAAATCCACGCCGCCAGCAGCAGAACGACGGCGTGCACTCGCAGCGCCAAACGGTCCCATCGGCTGCCGGCTGCGGCGGCGATCAAGGCCAGCACTGCCCACGCAACCGAGCTCGCCGACCCGATCGTTTCGGCGAGACCGAGCAGCACCAGGGCCAGACCGAACGACGAGAGGAAAAGGAACGATTGATTGCCACCCGGTCGCCTCTCGACAACAAAGAATGCCACCACGTAAAACACGAGGCCGATACAAAGAGCAAATGCCGCCAAACCCCGCGTCCCGATTCCGTGAAATTCGGCAAGCGCGATCGTGCCTCCCCAACCGATGGTCCACACGAGGGCCGTCTGCAGGTAATCGAAGGTCCGAATCTGATGGCGTCCCCGGACCGCGCGAGCGAACGACGATCCGGCGTAACCCAATAACAGAGCCCCTTGGAGAATGACTACCAGGAGTACATCAGGAGGGTCGATTCCATGTGGACCCTCGGGAACTGTCGCCATCGCGGTCAGGCGGAGCACACCGACATCCGCGCCAACGGCGGTTATCCACCTCAGGGACTCCCATCTGTGAACACCAGCTGACCACGCCACCGCGAGTCCGACCGCGACCAGCACAGCGGTCGCCGCCTCTCCTGGAGGACGCCCGAAGGCCAGGCCGGCGCTGGTGACCATGGCACCAATGACGAAGACCCATGCCGATTCCGGCAATCGCCATCGCGAGGCCACTACGAGACCCGCCGCGGTCATGATAGCGAGCGTGACCGCACTACCGGTCGGCGACAAGACCCCAAACTCGGTAGATGCCTCGAAAATCAACGGGCCAGCGATCAACGCCGCACAGACCCCGAAAAAACCGGCGCTCGCCCGAGCGCCCTTGCGCGCAGCCAAAGCAGCGGCGACAATCCAGCTCGCCGCATACGCAAGCCCAAGGGCGACTCCAGTCCCGGTTGCCAGTTTCCCCGCCTCGGTGAACGCTCGCAGCAGAAATGCGCCGGCCAAAACCAACAGGCTTCTGCCAACCAGCGCCGGCGTGCCTTTGATAGCGGACAACGCCCACTGATCAGCGAGTGGGTCCGGTGCCGGCGCGGTTTCGTCAGCTTCGATCAAACCGTCGTCGCCGGCATCAGGCTCCCAACCCTCGACATTCCCGCTCTCGATGACACCGATCCGGCGCTCAAGCCGGCTGAACGCTTTCTCAAGAGCCTTGATCGCCTCTTCCAATTTTTCGAGACGCTCCTCCATGTATTGCTCCTGAGACAGAGTCTATAAATGATAAAAGGGTCTTGAAACTGTCCGGCTTCGAAGATACCATAATTGCGATAATGCTCATTTGATCACGATTAGGTTTGATTCTGAAGTGAAACCTTCACCACCTACGACAGCCGAACGCCACCGATTCTGGCAGCGTTGTCTGACGCTCGGGAGATGGCTCCTCGAGCGCGAGGAGCTGCTGGAAGCCACAGAGCGGTCGCCTAACCGACCAGCTGAGCAGGCTCAAATTCGGCGTATGGCGTCAAACGAACCAGGTTCCGACCACGCGGATCCCCCGCGCCAGATTCGAAATCCCCTTGTCTGGTTGGCCTCGCGTGACGAGCTCCCAAGTCTGCCCACATGGCCGCGCCGACACGATGGTCCCATTTCGGGGCTGATCTCGCTCGAGCGGCTGCCGGCGAAGCCGCCAGACAACGCACCTCCACAACGGTGTTTCCTCCGTTGGCTCTTCACGCTGGATTCCCATGAACGTCTCGAGAACCATTTGTTGACCAAGGAGGTTCCGCCCGATGAACCCTGAGAGTCCTCTCACTCACACCAAGCACGTTTTTCGGGCGGCCATTTTGTTGCTCGCCGTGCTGATTGCCATGGTCCTCGGGCGATTGCTCTTCGTCCCGGAGACCTGGGGCCAGTACGGCTGGTACAGAGGGGATGCCGTCGCCGAGCACCGAAACAAACCGATCCGCCACGGTGGCAACGACTCGTGCGCGATGTGCCACGACGTCGAGTTCGCCGATCACGCCGCGGGAGCGCACGTCTCCGTGCAGTGCGAGCTGTGCCACGGTCCGGTGGCACTCCACGTCAACCTCGACGATGGGGAGATGCTGGCCGAGATGCCGGTACGCCGCAGCCGAGAACTGTGTGAGCTCTGCCATCTCAGGCTTGAAGCGCGCCCGGCCGATTTCCCGCAGATAGAGGTTCGCGAACATGTGGCAGAAAACGGCGGTGAACTGACCGTCGACGCCTGCTTCCAATGTCACGATCCCCACTCACCGCTTTGATTTCGAGGAGGCATCATGGCACCTCATGACAAAAAACCTGCTCAGCCGCCCGCCACGATTTCTCGCCGCCAGTTTTTGAGCCGGTCGAGCACCGCTCTTGCCGGCAGCATGGTCATAGCCCTCGTCCTCCCCGAGGGGACGTCGGCTGGTGTCGATGGGGCCGAGTACGACTGGAACCGGCACCGCTGGGTCTATCTCATCGACACCACGAAGTGCATCGGCTGCGGCTCCTGCGTCCGAGCCTGCCGAGCAGAAAACTCGGTCCCGCCACATATGTACCGAACGTGGGTTGAACGCTACGAGATCGCGGTTGAAGGCGAGGCCTTCATCGAATCTCCCAACGGTGCCGAACACGGATTCGATGCCGTTCCGACCGGCCTCGACGTTCGCAAGGGATTCTTCGTGCCGAAATTGTGCAATCACTGCCGAGCGACGCCCTGCATTCAGGTGTGCCCGGTCGGCGCCTCATTCGCCACCCGTGACGGTGTCGTGTTGGTGGATCCCGAACACTGCATCGGTTGCGGTTACTGCGTCCAGGCCTGCCCGTACGGCAGCCGGTTCATCAACCCCGAAACCCACACTGCTGACAAGTGCACCCTGTGCTATCACCGCATCACCGCGGGACAGAAGACGGCTTGCGTTCAGATCTGTCCGGTCGGGGCGCGCCGTCTCGGTGACCGCCACGACCCCGATGACGACGTTATGGAGATCCTCGCCACCCGCCCTATCCAGGTACTCCAACCCGAGCTGCTCACCCGTCCACAGGCTTTCTACCTCGGCCTCGACATGGAGGTGTGTTGATGTTCCCGGAGCTGACAGGTTACCTGTTTCCGAATGATGTCCATATCCACTGGAGCCTGATGATCGTGCTGTACCCGTACATCACCGGGCTGGTGGCCGGCGCATTCCTCGTCTCATCTCTGTACCACGTCTTCGGGCGCAAAGATCTCGAACCACTCGGTCGCTTCGCGCTCGCTACGGCACTCTGCTTCCTCGTGGTCGCCGGGCTGCCTCTGCTCAACCACCTCGGTCATCCGGAACGTGCGATCAACATCATCGTGACCCCGAACTTCACCTCGGCGATGGCGGGCTTCGGGATTCTCTACGCCTCGTACTTCATCGTCCTTCTCCTCGAGGTGTGGTTCGTCTTTCGGGTCGATATCATCGAAACCGCAGCCCACTCTCGGGGAATCAAACGCTGGCTGTTCGCGGCCCTCGCCCTCGGCGTTTATGACACTTCTCCGGAGGCACAGGCAATCGATCGCAAGATCATTCGGGTGCTCGCAGCGATCGGCATTCCGATGGCCTGTCTGCTGCACGGGTACGTCGGTTTCCTGTTCGGCGCCCTCAAGGCCAACCCGTGGTGGTCGACGCCACTGATGCCGGTGATCTTTCTCTTCTCGGCCATGGTGTCGGGCATCGCCCTGTTGATCGTGCTTTACCAGATCGCGATGAAGCTCAAAGGCATGCCAATCGACCGCCCGGCGATCTCGGCAATGGCGCGCTGGCTGTGGCTCTTCATGATCATGTCGCTGACCATGGAACTCCTCGAAATCATGATGTTGGCCTACGAGAGGGCCGAAGAGTGGGAGGTTATTGGCCATCTCCTCACTCACCAGCTTTCCTTCTCGTTCATCTCGCTGCAGATGGTCGGAGGCGGGCTGATCCCGCTCATTCTGCTCGGCATCGTGGTCTTGATGGGTCGCTACATGGACGACCGGATCCTCAACACGCTGACCATGGTTTCCTCGCTCCTGCTGCTGCTTCAGGTTCTGGCCATGCGTTGGAACGTAGTCATCGGCGGCCAGATGTTCTCGAAGAGCATGACCGGCTTCCGGGAGACCTACGTCCCCGGGTTATTTGAAAAGGAGGGCATTCTCGCGGCGTTGGCGATCCTCTTCATCCCCTTCATTCTGCTGCTGATCTTCGAGAGGGTCCTGCCGACGTTCAGACACCTCGAAACGTGAAGATCATGAGAAGCGTCTTTCGACGAGCCAGGCCGCCACGAGCAATAAACCGAGGATGACGACGATTGCCGGTCCGGTCGGCAGATCGAGGTAGTAGGAACCGATTAGGCCGAGACCGGACCCGACGACGCCCACGATCCAGCCGACGACCAGACGTGAGCGCATCCCGGCATGCAACAGAATGGCGACGCAGGCCGGGATGACCAGGTAGGCGAAGACCATGAGGATGCCACCGATCTCGACCGAAAAGGTGATCATGACACCGAAGCTGAGATAGAAGAGGAAGTCCCACCAGCGAATCCGCCAACCACGCTCGTAGGCCTCTTCGGGATCGGTCGAGATGAGCATGAAACGGTGGCGAAGAAACCAGTGGAGAAGACCAATGCCGACATAGATCACCAGCACCTTGATCACGGTCGGCCAGGTCACCCACAGGAGTGACCCTGCCAGGGTCTCCTTGATGTGCTCGGCGCCCTCCGGTGCGCGGTCCGCGACCAGGATCGTCGCCGCCGAGGCGACGACGAAGGTGATGCCGATGATCGCCTCCTGCGGCAGTTTTTCGATCCGCACCCTGGTCAGCGCAAAGAGGCCCGCCGCGATTGTCGCGAAGGCGAGGCTGAAAAGGGTCGACCCGATCTCGCCGGGGTGCTGACCGAAAGCGAAGCCCACCACCGCGCCCAACGCGGCAAATTGTGCGACCGCGAGGTCGACGAAGAGAATCCGCCGTTCGATGACGTGGATCCCGAAATAGGCGTGAAGGCCCACCAGAACCAGGCAGGCGGCGAACGGCGCGGCCATGAAGCTCAACATATCGATCATCACATCACCCCGTTTCGGCGAACGCCTTCTGCAAGCGTGTAATCCACAGATCGACAAGGTCGAAATAGGAGTCGACGCCCTCCTCCCCACCGACGAACATCGGCACTACTACCGGGACAATCCCGGTACGCTCTGCAATCAGCTCCGGCTTTCGCCGTTCGAAGTAATTGGCGGTGAGAAGGACGCGGATGTCTTCGTCTTTGATGCGTTCGACAAGATCCGCAACGTGACGTGCAGTTGGCGGGATGCCCGGCTTGACTTCGACATAGTCGACCACGGAAAGACCGAAAAGGGTTGTGAAATAGACCCAATTCTTGTGATAGCACACGAGCTTCTGGCCTCGAAACGGCATCGCTTCACCTAGCCAGCCACCAAGCTCGCCGAGCAGCCCATGCTCCTCGAGAAACGGCACCAGACGACCATTCTGGGCGAGCGAGTCGAGGGTCTCGGTGCCGAGGGCTTCCAACAATCGGTCGCCGTACAGGCGCCGGGCGAGCCGATCATTGAAATCGTCGAGGTTGACCTTGTAGGCCTCACACCCCGCGGGATCCACCTTGCACAGGCCAGTGGCGATGTTGCGGGCAATCACAGAGACATTGACTGGCGATGTGGTGATGTGGGGGTTACCGTAGATATGAACATCCCCGGCCGATCGATCCATCGACGCGGGCTTCTCCAGGAGCGCCACATCGTGGGAGGCGGAAACGTAGCCATCCGCGCCATCGACGATTGCCCGGTTCCCCGACTTGTTGACCAGCACTGGAGCCCAGAGCTCGAGGTCGAGGCCCGTGCTCACGAATAGATTGGCCTCCTTCAGCATGATCGCGTAAGAAGGTTTTGGCTTGATGAAATGGGCATCGGCATTTCCAGTGACAATGGCTTCGACTTCGACGCGCTCCCTGCCGATATCACGCGCGATGGCCGCGTAGTCCTGGAGCGTCGTGACCACCTTGACAGTCGCCTCGCCCGCCAGCGGAAAGGCGAGCAAGGTCGCCACCACGAGGACCAGGGTTGGTTTCGTTCTTCTCATGGAACCCCCTCAATAGCTTTCGTGCTTGTGCGGGCCGGCCGCAAAAGTAATCTGGAGTTGGAACCGCCGATCAGTCCCATACAAGTTGTCTTTCTCGTAGGTTGCCTGTCCTCGAAGCCTCACGAACTCCGACTGCCAGAGCGTCAGGTAGGGCGACAACCCCCAGGTGTCGTGGCCAGCCTGACGCTGGTCCTCGACCCAGTCCCAGCGTACGCCGGCGATCCAGCGCGACGTCAGCCTGTACTGTCCGTAAAGGTATGAACCCCACGTGTTGAGGCTGGCGCCTTCCGCGAGGTCCAGCCACGATCGTAGGAGCATGGCGCGGATGGTGAAGCCGCGGTAGTGCTCACGTCCTGCCGGGTACCAGTCGTAGGCCAGGTCGAGGGCCAGGAAGTTGTGGTCGAGGTCGCCGTCGTGGTCGGTGACACCGTGGAGGGCGGTGAGATCGGCCTGCAGGTACGTGTTCGTACTCAGGTCCCAGTAGCTCATCAATGAAGCGAGGAAGGTCGGTCGCTTCCAGTCGGACCCGGCGAAGGCAACCTCGTTGTCGCCGTTCATGATTTCGACCGTGAGCTCATTACTGCTTGCCCACAAGCTCGGCATCAGCCAGTCCACCGACACGCCGGTGCCAACCAGACCATGCGGGCCGAAGCTCTCCTGGATGACCCATGGGAAGTCGGTCTGGTCGAGGGCGTGCTTGTGCCACCGATTGAGAACCCCGAACTGCTGGCGCTTCTTGCCGACGGTGAGCGAGGTGTTGCCGGGAAGCTGGAGCCAGGTGATGTAGCCTTCTCCCAGCCCGAGGCCCTCGTGGTCATGCTCGTCCGCTTCAGCGCCGTTCTCCTCGCCCTCGTGCTCATGGTCGTCCATGCCGAAGGAGGTCTCGTGGTGGGGGCCGTGGTAACCGATGACCACATGCATCTTCGTGAACGGATCGAGATACGACTGGATGTCGAGCTCGAAGTGATCGGCCAGCACCTCTTCCTTCTCGTGTTCCCCACCGACGAAGAAGATGTCACCCGTGACCGAGAGTTCCGGATTGAGCTGGGGCTGCATGCGGGTACCCGACGCGAACTTGGTCGCCGTGTCCACCTGGTCGGAAGCCCCTGTTTTCGCGGCCTCCGCCGCGGCTGCCCTGCGAAGTTCTTCGAGTTCGGCCTGCTTCCGCTCCAGCTCCTGTTGTTTTTTGAGCTCCTCCAGTTGTCGCTGGACAACCTGCAGCTGACGGTTCAGCTCCTCGATCTGTCGCTGCAGCTCTTCTGCGGTCGGAGTCGCTGCCGGCCCCGGTACCGGTGTCGGTTCCGATTCCTGTGCGACGGTTGTGCCCACGACCACGATGAGAGCCGCCAGCCAGAGGCTCGCGACACGATTGAATTGTCTTTTCATTGTCTTCTCCCCTGTCGTCTGAAAATCGGTCGGGTTCCAAATCCGATTCAGGCGCTGCGGGGGGGGCCTCGCAACAGGGGAAGCTCGGTGCGCAACCTGGACCGCAGATCAGGTGAGGCCGCGCTGGTGGCCAATCCACCGATCGTTATCGATTCGACACCACTGACCTCGGGCGCTTCTGCAACTGTCGTACCGGCGAGACAGGCAAGGCAGATTTGGCGCGACAGCATCCGACCCGAATGGTGCAAGTGGCTGGTCTGCGACGAAGGATGAGAGGCCGAGCAGGCAAGCTCTTCCTGCGGAACCTTGGTGTCGGCATGATCGTGGGGCGTTGCCAGCATCACCCCGTGCCACGCCAACAGCGTGGCCGCAACGAGAACCACGGTCATTTTGGCCAACGGCCTCACGGAACCATGATGAACCCCAGCCTTGCTGATGTCAAACCTGTTGGCAATATGTGACTTGCGCGCAGGCCGACAGAAACCGTCAGGAACTTTCGAAGCGCACAACTCCGACTCCGGCTTCGCCGGCGATGGTCGTGAGCGCCGTCCAGGCGGCCTCGACCGGGACCACGTCCTTCGGCAAATACGCCACCAGCCAGGCACACGTGGTGCCGGACTGCACCTTGACCCGCTCGCTGCCGGTGATCGGCGTGTCGATTGGCCCGATCTCATCCACCAGCAGAGGTTTTGCCTCGGCGTTGAACGGCCCCCGCAGTGATTCGTAGCTCTCGCCCTCCTTTCCGGATCGAAAGACCAGCGAGGTTCCGAGACTACCCTCGGCCATCACGCAGCACGGCACCGCGAGCTCTGCAGACAGGCAGTTGTTGACGTCAACCAGTGGATGAATCGCGGGCAGGTCGGAACCCTTGGCCAGCCGTCGCAATAAGGCTTCCGATGCCGGCCGATAGCGCGTCGGGTCGCACCCCGCGGCGCGAAAGAGCTTACGCATCGCCACTACCGTCGGGTGGCCGCCGATGGAGGCCGTGTCGGCAAACCTCTCTCTCACGGCTGACACGACATCGGTTTTCAGGCCGGCGAGTCCGCTCTGGTCCTCTCCGACCGTCAGGAAGGCCCAGAACAGCTCCCAGCCGTCCAACTCAATCCTCACGTCAAAAGGCAGTTTCTCCATGCCGCCACTGTAACAATGCCTTCGGCCATACGGCTTTACGGCTCGACGGCAGGACGGCGAGACGGCGAGACGGCTCGACGGCAGGACGGCGAGACGGCAAAGTACATCGCTGGCGATTTGGGGAGCAGGAGCCGTCGCGCCGTGGCCGGGTGGATGGGGGAACCCGTCGGGCCGTTGAGCCCTCCTCTCGACCAGCTACAATTGCTGTGCCGCGCGGAGGTCACGATGGACGCTGACGAAATCAGACGAATGTACGAGTGGATCCAGGGGCGGATACACCTCGCCGACGCCACTGACGGGATCGCAATCACCTTCGATGAACCGAACGCCGACGATTTCGAGGCGATCGGGTTTACCCCCGAGGCCGTCGAACTGACCCTGCAATCCGACTGGTGGTCTGACATGGCGACCGACATCATTGAAACTCCGGACTACGCCGAGCCTGGAGAAGGCCCGGAGCAGGTCCTTGAGTACGCCCGCGATGTGGTCAAGGAGTACGTGGCCAAGCGCCTCTACACGTAGCAGTTAAAACGTTTCAACGTTTAAACGTTTGAACGTGATGACGCGCGTATTCTCTCTTTCAGCCTCAACTCGGCCGCGCGGGCATGGGCCTCCAGCCCCTCGAGGCGAGCAAGCGCGATCGAGTCTTCGACTGTCTCGCCGGCCTCCGAGAGATTATCAATCTCCATCCACGTCCGAACCCGGAGAAAATCGAAGACCGATAGCCCGCCGCGATATCGGGCCACACCGCCGGTTGGCAACGTGTGGTTGGGCCCTGCGCCGTAGTCACCGAGCACTTCGGCGCTGCCGTCGCCGATGAACAGGCCGCCCCAACAGTCGAGCTGCGATGCCACGTCTTCGGGCCGTTCCGTCATCACCTGGAGGTGTTCGGGCGCCAACCGGCCACAGATCGAAGCCGCAGTCTCCAGATCGGGTACGACCACCGCGAAACCGTTCACCATGGCCTGCTCCGCGATCGCTCTCGTTGGAAGGGTTTCGAGCTGGCACTCTATCTCGGCATCGACACTCGCCACCAACTCCTCCGAGGTGGACACCAGCACCGGCAGCGCGTCGGGGTCGTGTTCAGCCTGGGCCAGGAGATCGGCGGCCACCGTCGCCGCGTCGGCGTTGTCGTCAGCCAGAATCACAAGTTCGGACGGCCCGGCCAGCATGTCGATTCCGACGGTTCCAAAAACCAGCTGCTTGGCAGCCGTCACCCAGGTGTTGCCCGGCCCGACCACAAGATCGCACGGCTCGAAACCGTCGATACCGACCGCGAGCACGGCGATCGCGTGCGCCCCGCCCAGGGTAAGCACCTCGTGAGCGCCCGCCACCGCCGCTGCGGCCAGAGTCACCGGCAACGGACGTGGAGACGCCACCACCACGCTTTTGACGCCCGCAACCCGTGCCGTCACCGCCGTCATCAGGACCGACGACGGCAGAGGGTATCGTCCTCCCGGCGCGTAACATCCGGCCCGCCCGACCGGAGCGATGCGATGGCCGACATGCCCGCCCGGGATTTCGATCGTGGCCTCCGACAGGGCTTCGCGCTGGGCGCGCGCGAAGGTTTCGATTCGGTCAGCCGTTCGTTCGAGCAGGTCGCGATCGGCCCGCGGGATGCCCTCGAGTGCAGCGACCAGCTGTGTGCGGTCGACGACCATCGCTCCACCCTCGCGGATCTCCCCGAACTGCTCGGCGTATCGCCGCGCCGCGGCCACCCCTTCCGATCGAATCGCCTCCACGATCTCGGCGGCAGCCTCAAGCCTCTCCCGACTCACGGGCTGGCGGTCGAGGTGCCTCACGTCTTCCGGTCGGATTCGTCGAAGCTTCATGATTTCTCTCCAGAGGCAAACGTCGTGCTCCCGTCGCGGCGACGAGTCTGGAGAGAGCGGCGATCGAGCTCGGCCATCACCTCGGCCAGACTCACACCGCGGCAGGCCAACGCAGCAGCGGTGAAATAGAAAAGGTCTGCTGCCTCCCACACGACTTCGTCCTGACTCATCGCTTCACCCAGCTCTCCCGCCTCCTCGATGAGCTTGGCCGCAAGCAGATCCGGGTCTGCAGCGAGACGGGCGGTGAACGATCCCTCCGGGACGTGCTCGAGCCTCGATACGAGGCGCCGCTCGAGGGCGTTCAGGCCTCTGTCATTCCCCCAGCAGCTTCGGGTGCCCAGGTGGCAGAAGCCGTCTCCCCGCTGGCGAACAGTGAAGCGAAGCGCATCGCGGTCGCAGTCGGCATCGACTCGCAGAAGCTCCTGGGTCGCGCCCGAGGTTTCCCCCTTTATCCACAGGCCTCGCGATCGAGACTGGTAGACGCCGCGCCGCATATCGAATGCCGTCTGCAGACTTCGAGCGCTCGAGTAGGCCAGGCCGAGGGCCGCCCCGAGCTCATCGACGACGACCGTCGGCCAGAGGCTGTCCGGCCGGTCGCTGCCGAGCGGCGCTGCAAACGCCTCGGCCAATCCGAGCCGGCCGGTGTAGATTGCCATTCCCACCTGGGCGTCGGCGCCCATCCGATCGAGGGCCGCTACTTCCTCGGCGGTCGTGATGCCGCCGGCAATCGTGACCGGTGTGCCACCTGCGGCGTCGACCACCCGTTGGGCCGCATCCAGATCGATCCCGCCGAGACGGCCCTCTCTCTCGACAAAGGTCACGAGAAAGGAGCCCACGTCCGCCTTCAGCTCTTCCAACCTGTCGAGGACCTTGGCGCCGGTGCCACGCCGCCAGCCTTCGACAACCACCTCACCGTCCACACCGTCGAGGGCGGCCATGACCCGCTCACGGGGCAGCTGGCCGAGGACGTCCGGAGTGGCCATGGTCCCGAGAATCACCCGCTGGGCGCCCCGGTCGAGCCAGTCCTGCGCGGACTCCACAGTGCGGATGCCACCGCCGACGCGACACGGGAACCGGCGCACGATCTCGCCGATCACGCCGGCATTCGAACCGCGCCCGAGCGCAGCATCGAGGTCTATCACCGCCAGGTCACCAGCGACTGCGAAACGCTCGGCCACCGCGAGGGGATCACCAGCCTCAAGTGCCCTTTCCCGGCCACCCACGAGCTGCACCGCCTGCCCGTCCATGATGTCGATCGATGGAACGATCACAGCCTCACCTCCATGCCGAGCGCCGCCAGCCGCCGCTTGATGGCCGACACTGTGGTGTGGCCATCGTGCAGGATCGAAGCCGCCAGGACCGCGTCCGCTCCCGCCAACAGGGCCTGGGCCATGTGCTCCGCAGTCTCGGCTCCGCCGGACGCGATCACCGGAACGCCCACCGCGCCGCAGACCGCCTCGAGGAGTTCGAGGTCGTAGCCCGATTGCGTACCGTCGCGATCCCAGCTGGTGAGAAGGACCTCGCCGGCACCGGCCGCTACCGCGGTCGTTGCCCAATCGACGACGTCAAGCTCCAACCGGTCACGTCCGGAGCGGACGACCACCCGCCAGCCGTCGCCCACCCGAGCCGCGTCGAGCGCCAGAACCGTGCACTGGCAACCGAACTCCTCCGCCATCTCGGTCAAGAGCTCCGGACGGGACACTGCAGCCGTGTTGACGCCGACCTTGTCGGCACCGGCCTCGAGCAGCTCCCTCGCATCGGCGAGAGCCCGAACTCCGCCGCCGACGGTGAGCGGAATCGGCAGCCGCCGCCGCACCGCGCGCACGGTTTCCAGCGCGTTGGCCCGTCCCTCCGGCGTCGCACTGACGTCCAGCAGGACCAGCTCATCCGCTCCCTGGTCGGCGTACATTTCGGCCAGCTCCACCGGATCGCCCGCATCGCGCAAGGCCTGGAACTGGATACCCTTGACGACCCTCCCGGCGTGGACATCGAGGCACGGAATGACCCTTCGCATCAACATTGCGTCTCACTCCTACAGGCAAGCCAGCGCGTGATCAGCCGCTCTCCCCACGCCCCCGAAAGCTCCGGGTGAAACTGACATCCGAGCACGTTGCCTCGCTCCACAGCGGCAACGAACTGGCCGCCATGGGAACTCCAGGCGACGTTCCAGCCTGGGGGTTGGTCGGTGATCCGGTAGGAGTTGGCAAAGTAGGCAACTCCATCGCTCAGAAGATGGCAGTTACTGTCGGCAGCTATCGAATTCCACCCCAGCTGAGGCACGACGACCGAATCCGGGTAGCGTGACGCCCGCACCTCGAGGATCCCGAGCCCGCCGGTGTCCATCCCCTCGTCGCTGCCCTCCGCCAGCAGATGGAGTCCGAGGCACACGGCGAGCGTGGGCAGGTCTTCCGTGACCCGAAAGCGGATGGCCTCGCCGAGACCGTTCTTCCCGAGGCGTTCGGCGACAGGCGCGAATGCCCCGACGCCCGGCAGCACGACCCGTTTCGCATTTCTCACCGCAAAGGCGTTGTCCGTGACCTGCACCGATCGGCCGACCCGTTCAAAGCCCGCCACCACCGAGGCGAGATTGGCCGCACCTGTGCGCACGATCAAAACGTCTGCGCTCATCGTCAGCCGCCCGCATCGAGAACGCCCTTCGTACTGGGCACTCTGCCGTCATCGGCCGCGGCCATTGCCGCTCCGAAGGCCAGGGCCAGGGCCTTGAACGCGGCCTCCGCACGGTGGTGATCGTTCTCGCCCCGCAATACATCGACGTGCACTGCAGCTCGCAGGCTGATAGCCAGGGAGACCAGGAAATGAATGGCGTTTTCGCTCGCCAGACCGCCCAGCATCTCCCGCTCGAGGCCAAGATGGATTTCCGGCCACGGGCGCCCCGAGAGATCGACGACTGCGCGCGCCAGCGCCTCGTCGAGCGGCGCGTGCGCCGAGCCGAAGCGCGCGATACCGGCGCGGTCACCCAGTGCACGATCGAGCGCCGCGCCCAGGGCGAGGGCACAATCCTCGGCGGTGTGGTGATCATCGACCTCGAGGTCTCCTTTGCACTCGAGCTCGAGATCCCAGCCTGCATGGAACGCGAGGCTCATCAGCATGTGGTCGAGAAAGCCGATTCCGGTGGCGACCGAGATCTGGCGCCCACCGTCAATTGTGACCGCTCCATTGACAATCGTTTCCCCTGTTGCACGTTCTATCTTCGCGGTTCGCCTTTTCATGGCATCAGCTCCTCTATCTCCTGTGGATCGCCCATCACCCATGCCGCTCCCGCGGTCCGCATCGCGTGCTCAGCCGACCCCGGATCGTCACCGGCCGCGGCAAGGCCGATCGGAAGCACGCCCGCCCCACCGGCAGCGCGGAGATCATCGGGCGTATCACCGACCATCCATGCGCTCGAGACTCCCATTCTCTCGAGCGCGAGATGCACTGGCGCCGGGTCCGGTTTCGGCGGCGCGTCTTCCATGCACACGACCGTCGAGAACAGGTCCTCTACGCCCTGCTCCTCCAGGAAACGCAGGGCATCAGACCGGGGGCGTCCGGTGACCACACCGAGCGGAAACTCTGCCGCGAGCCGCTCGAGGCCGGCGCGGCCAATCCGCAAGGTCTCGTATCGGCGGAATCCCGGTGCGTCCTCAGTCCCCTGATACAGGGATTCGAAGTGCTCGGTGACCTCGGCCAGCGGGACACTGACTCCACGTTCCTCCAGCAGGCGTCGCGTCAGCTCCCAATCGTTGGCCGCGTTACCACGTGTCTTGGCCCGAGCTACATCTTCGGTCGAGAGATCCACACCCCATGCGGCCGCAGTCTCGATGATGGCGCGCCGATAGGATTGCGAGACATCAGCCAGAACACCATCCATGTCGAAGAGCAGAGCACCCGGGGCGAGAACGGTCTGTAAAGCTCGCCTGAGACGATCGAAGTTCGCCTCGTCACCCGGCATGGTGATCCGCAGCCAGCCATCGAGATCGGTCCGCCCTGGGAATCTGCGCACCGAGATTCCGAACGCGCCGAGACTCCGCCAAACCAGCTCCGAATTTTCGAACCGCGCGAACACGAAGCTCGCTTCCGACGGCAGTACCTCGACGCCGAGATCAACCAAGAACTCGGTCAGGGCATCGCGTTGCTCTCGGATCAACGCCACGCGGGCGCGGTCCGGGCCACCTTGGAGCGCAAACAGCGTGGCTTCCACGGACAGGGTCGAGACCGGAAACGGCAGGCCGGCACGCCGCAGCCAGTCGATCACCCGGGGGTCGGCGATCGCGCAGCCCACTCTCAGGCCCGCACAGCCCCACGCCTTCGAAAAGGTCCTCACGACGACGGTGTTCGGGTACTCCTTCGCAACCGGCGCGAGGTCGTTTTCCGGGTCCGTGAAATCGACGTACGCCTGGTCGAGGAGCACGAGGGTTTCCGGCAGGCGCTCGAGCAGGGACCTGAACGCGGATGGTGAAGCGAAGGCGCCGGTCGGGTTCGAAGGACTGACGACTGCCACCAGGCCGCAGTCATCTCCGGCCAGGCGGCACACCTCGTCGACCGGGTAGTCGCCGCTCCACCAAGGGATTTCGCTGATCTCGGCACCGGCCAGAACAGCGAACCGCCGGATCATCCCGTAGCTGGGTGTGGCGAGAACCGCTCGACGCCCCGGTGCCACCGCACAGCGAACGGTTCTCTCGAGGGCGTCGTCCGCCCCGTTGGTGACCAGGACCCATTCCGAATCGACTCCCAAGAATTCGGCGATCGCCGCTTCGATCTCCCGATACTCGGGATACCGATTGATCTGTAGCTCGTCCCCGGCGAGTGCAGGTGGAGGGGCAAGGCTTTCGTTGAAATCGAGCACCAGGTCCGGGTCGATCCCCGGGCGGTCGACGACGTAGGGGAAGAGCCCTTGGACTATGGGGTTCGGCCGGACCAACAATTCCTTGTCTCCCATCTGACCTCCTACGCAACGATCTGAGCCAGGCGAGTGACGACGATATCCGATCCGCCCGCAGCCTTGATCCGCGGAACGACCCCCGGCAGGTCTACCCGCGGCACAGCCGCCTTGACGGCATACCCCTCACCGCCGGCCAGCGGCGACACCGTCGGTTGGCGCATGCAGGGCAACACCTCGAGCAGGTCGGGAAGCTTCTCCTCGGAGACATTGACCTCGACCATCACTCTGTGCCGCGCTTCGAGAACGGATTCAACCAGCAGCACCAGATCTTCGATTTGCGATCTGAGGCCGGGGTCATCGAGTGCCCTCGGGCAGGCATAGAGCCTGGTTGAGGACTCGGCGAGAACATCGACCACCTCGAGGTCGTTGGCTTCGAGGGTCGAACCGGTTGCGGTGTTGTCGACAATCAAGTCGGCATCTTCAGGTGGAAAGACCTCGGTCGCTCCGTACGACCTGACGAAATGCGCGTCGAGCCCACGACCTTCAATCCATTTTCGCGCCAGCCGTTCGTACTCTGAAGCGACCACCAGGCGCCGCAGAGGAAGCTCACCATCGACCAGCAGGGACGCCGGCGCAGCTGCCACCACGCGCACCGGATCGAGTCCGGTGTCGAGCAGCTCCACGAGGTCGCCGTCGAGCTCGGCGACCCAATCCGCCCCTGCGAAGCCGAGATCTCTCGAGCCCGCGTGCAGCATCTCGACGATGTTCTGTGGTTTGAGGATCTTCAGCTCGCATCCCGCGAGGCTGATGTGAGGCCTGTAGCTCCGCGCCGTCTGGCTGATGTGAATTCCGGCCTCGTCGAGGAGAGAGAAGACGCCGTCGTACATCCTGCCCTTTGGCACTGCCAATTTCAGAGTGGTCGGAACCATGTTTTTCCTTTCCCGACCTCGCGCGGCGCCGACAAAAAAAGACGCCGGCGGGGCCGGCGTCGTGGTTTCGGTCTGAATGTACCTACACCGTCACCTGGCCCCAGCTGGAGTATGTCCATGATGGTGGTGGTGGTGATGACAAGTCATTGCCATATGCAATCCAAACGCGAACCTACCCCGAATCCATTCCCGTGTCAATTCCACTCGCCCAACAGACTCTCAATCCTAGATGCTAGATGCTGGATGCTGGATGCTGGATGCTGGATGCTGGATGTTGGATATTCGATGTTGGATGCGCCGGTATTTTCGGTTTCAGGCTACCTCGTCGACAGCGCGGGTGGATCGAGGATCCAGGACCGAGCATCGGGCTCAAGGTTGGGCGGTGGGCTACATTTCGGTCGCTGCGGTTTCCGCCTCGCCAGGGGGTGCTTCGACCCAGAACCAGCCCCGAAGGTCGCCCTCGACGAATCCGGTCGCCAGATCATTCGGATAGACGTCCGAGATTGCCGCCATCACGCCGTCGTCGATCTCCTCCGCAGGGCCGTGGCACATCTGGCACTCAGCCTTGAGCCTGATCGGCAGAAGGGCGCCGAGCTCGCCGTTGGGTCCCGCAACGAATGTTGGATCGTCGACCAGTTCCGACACGTACTCCTCGGCCCATTTCGGCGCGACGTTGGCCGGGTTCCGCAGCCTGTAGGAGGTCCGCCCGATCTTAACGCCGTACATGCCGCTCACGTGCGCCGCCACGTTCGGCGCCTTGTCCTTGCACACACCGATTGCCGCAGTCGGATCACCGGCATCGAGGGCGGCGGTGAGCTCACCCATCATCTCGGCGGCCAACGCGTTGACGGCGGTCGCCACCAGCTCCTGCTGTGCCTTCTGAGTGTCGCTCATCAAGCCTGGAAGGACCTTTTCCCACTGAACCTCCGCCACCTCCTCGACCGCGACAGGCTCCTCGGACGGACCCGCACAACTCAGTACCAAAAGAACGGTCACGCCCAACACCAGATGCCTTCGCCTCATCACGACCTCCCTCTCCGCCACAAATACCCATTACCTCAGAGCGACACACCCCGCTTCTGACGTCCACACCGAACGCCGGCCTTCACCAGACCATGATCGGTTCCGAAGGCGGCGATGTCAAACCTGTCGAGCGCAGGTATTCGCGAGCGCGCCCCGGTTCTCGGTCAAGGATCCAGGCCCGGCGGAACCCCGTTCGGGAATTGGCGGTCGATCGCCGCCTGGATCGTCTCGATCCGGTTCCCGGTGCTGGGGTGGGTGCTGAGGAACTCTACCGGCTGTGCCCCTCCGGCGGCCTCGTCGAGGATTTGCTGTACCCCGATCATGGCCCTCGGATCGTAGTGGGCCTCCGACATGAATCGCACCCCGAGCTCATCGGACTCGAGCTCGTCCTCGCGGCCGTACTTCATGTTGACCATCTGGCCGATGGCCGCCGCCATCTTCGCCTCGCTCGGCGTGCCCGAAGCGACCATCACCGCGCCGGTCAGGCCCTGGGTCAGCTGCTGCTTGGCCATGCGCTGGGCTGAGTGGCGCGCCACCACGTGACCCACCTCATGGCCGAGGACGCCTGCCAGCTGGCCTTCGGTCTCCAGGCGCTGCATCAGGGCGGCGGTGATGAAGATCTGGCCTCCCGGAAGAGCGAAGGCGTTGATCGTGCGGGGATCGCGTAGCAGGTGGAAGTCGAAATTCCACCCAGTGGTGCCGGCCGCGCTCTGCTCGACGACCCGGGTGCCGACCCGATCGACCATGGCCCGCGCTCGCGGATCCGGATGTTCGCCACCGTGTTGGGCCATCATCTCGGGGGTCGCCCTGAGACCGAGGGCGATCTCCTGGTCCGGCGATAGGCTGATGTGCATCTCCTCACCGGTCACCGGGTTGTACTCCGTCGAGCACTGGTAGGAAAAGAAGGCGAAACCGGCGATCGCCAACGCGATCCAGAGACGCCAGTGTCCGTTGCTGCGAGGGGCGGGCTTCCTTCGCATCGGACGGTAGTACGAGGCAGTCGGAACGTTTGGGCTGCGGCGTCGCATGGCTCAGGCCTCCTCGGTCACTCGTTCGCCGTCCGTAGTGACGTAGACGACGACCTCCAGCGCTTCGTAGATGCCGCCGACTGAGGCCCCGAACAGGACATGGGAGAGCACCATCACCCATGTCGCCATGGCGAAGAACTGGGGAAAGAAGTATGTGAATGACAGGAAATTGATGGCGAACAGGAAGAGGCCCATCACGGCGCCTCCGAGTATGCCGACGATCAGGCCCCAGCGGTGGAGGGCGAAGACCAACACCGCCGCGAACACAAATGACAGGACGTAGTGGATCACCAGCGCAACCGCCAGAATACCCGCGTCGAAGGTCGCCGGAGGCGCCAAAACGCCATCCCCCATCACGATCGAGGCGATCAGCCGGATCACGATCCAGGGGTTTCCGTCGAGCGCTGTGGTGGTCAGAATCAGGTTGATCAGGAGAAACAGCGTGCCGCCGATCAGGGCCGCCCAGGCAGCGGCGCTCCAGTCCACCAGCTGCCGCAGCCGGGGTTCGAATTCGAGCTCATTCATCGATGACACTCCCCTCCGTTCAGTTCGACACGATTCTGCCGAGAGCTTGCTGACACCGTCGAGCGAGGCTCCGCCTCGCCAGGTCTCGACTCCCTCAATGCTCTGGATTCATCTCGGGATGATCCGCATTCCGGGTGGATATGTCAACCCGTCAACAACGGCAGCAATCGTTCACGGATCCGGTCGCGGATCTCGCGGAAGACGGTCATCCTCTCTTCCTCGGTTCCCTCCGCCATGGCCGGGTCGGCAAACGAGACGTGAGCAGTATCGACGGACCCGGGAAAGACCGGACAGCTCTCCCTCGCCGAGTCGCAGACCGTGACCACCAGGTCCCAGGGTTCGTCGAAGACCGCTCGGACGTGTTTCGGTCGACCGCCGGTGATGTCGACCCCGGCCTCCCGCATCGCCCGCACAGCCAGGGGATGAACTGCCTCGGCAGGTTCGGTGCCCGCCGACCTCGCCTCCCAGGTGTCACCGAGCTCGGAGTTGATCCAGCCCTCGGCCATCTGAGAACGACAGGAGTTGCCCGTGCACAGGATCAGGACTCGTTTTTTGGTCGCCATCTTCGCTCCCCGTTGACTTCGTGGACGAATAATACTACATTTCGCGAGATGACGAAATGAAATACTCAACCCTCGATTCCTCCGTCGCCGCCGCCCGCGCCCTGGGCCATCCCGCCCGGCTGAGAACGGTCGCAATGCTCGCCTCTGGAGAGCTCTGCGTCTGCCAGATCACCGAGGTGCTCGAGCTGGCTCCGTCCACCGTGTCGGCGCATCTGAAGGAGCTCAAGCAGGCCGGATTGATCGGCGAGCGCAAGGACGGACGCTGGGTTTACATCGACCTCGATGACTCCGAGGCCTCCCGATCGTGGATCGAGGCAGCCCTCTCCCCTCTCTCCGGTGATCCGCAGCTCGAATCCGATCGGCTCCTGGTGGAGGAGCTGCGAAGCCTGCCGGTGGAGGACCTCTGTCGCCACGGCTACGAGGCGGCGAGGAAGAAGGCGGCCGGCGCGAGCCCCCGACGCGACACCCACGACGGATGCCGCGAATGACCCCCGGTGAGCACATCGCGGGACGTCTCTCCCTTCTCGACCGCTACCTGACGCTGTGGATCTTCATCGCCATGGCAGTGGGCGTCGGCTTGGGTTGGATGCGGCCGGGCATCGCCGGCTTCTGGAACCGTTTCACGGTCGGAACCACCAACATCCCGATCGCCATCGGCCTCATCCTCATGATGTATCCGCCGCTGGCCAAGGTCCGGTACGAAGAACTCGGCCGGGTCTTCAGGGACTGGAAGGTTCTCGGTCTGTCCCTCATGCAGAACTGGGTCGTCGGTCCGGTTCTCATGTTCCTGCTCGCCGTCGCCCTGCTCGCCGACAAGCCCGAGTACATGGTGGGTCTGATCCTGATCGGTCTCGCCCGCTGCATCGCCATGGTCATCGTCTGGAACGAGCTGGCTCAGGGCGACAGCGAGTACTGCGCCGGCCTCGTCGCGTTCAACTCCATTTTCCAGGTGCTCTTCTTCTCGGTCTACGCCTGGTTCTTCATTACCGTGCTGCCACCGTACTTCGGCCTCCAGGGCACGGAGGTGCACGTCACCATTGCCCAGATCGCCAAGAGCGTGTTCATATACCTCGGCATTCCGTTTCTGGCCGGAATCACGACCCGGTTCGCGCTGATCTCGCTCAAGGGCAAGGAGTGGTACCACGGGGTCTTCATTCCGAAGATCAGCCCGCTCACGTTGATCGCGCTACTCTTCACCATCATCGTGATGTTCTCGCTCAAGGGAGAGGTCATCGTCGAGCTGCCCCTCGACGTCATCCGTATCGCGATTCCGCTGCTGATCTACTTCGTCGTGATGTTCCTCGTCTCCTTCTTCATGTCGTTCAAGGTCGGCGCCGATTACAGCCGATCGGCAACCCTTTCCTTCACCGCTGCCTCCAACAACTTCGAACTCGCCATTGCCGTCGCTATTGCCACCTTCGGCATCGACCACGGCGCCGCCTTCGCCGCGGTGATCGGTCCGTTGGTCGAGGTGCCGGTACTCATCGGGCTGGTGAACGTCGCCTTGTACTTCAGGACGAAGTTTTTCTGATGCTGGATGCTGGATGCTGGATGCTGGATGCTGGATGCTTCAAATCGATATATCGGCTGTCTGAATTGTCAACGCGCTAGCCAGGGCGAAGCCGGGTGGGCGGATCGAGAAACGAGTATTGAGTGGGCGGACGGATCGAGTATCCAGTATCGAGGATCGGGTGGGCGGACGGATCGAGTATCCAGCATCGAGCATCCAGCATCGAGTGACGAGTCACGAGCATCGTTCTGATCATTTTGGAACAAGATCGCAGTACCATGCGTAGGGTAGACAAGAGGAGGAACAATGGCTGGATCGCTCCATCGTTCATCAAGCAATCGCATCATCGCCGGCGTCTGCGGCGGGCTCGCCGAGTGGCTCGGCTGGAACCCGACCCTGGTGCGTATTCTGTACGTGGTCATTTCGGTGCTTTCGGTCGGCTTTCCCGGCACACTCGCCTACATCATCCTTTGGATCGTGATGCCGAAAGGAACGTCGGCCTGACGGCCCCCGTCCCAATTATGGATTTTGAGTTTTGAGTTCCCACCCTCCCAACCCCCGTTTTCGGTTGGACGGGTGGAAAATCAGAAATTCGAAATTTTGAATTCTGAATCCCTCCCCTCCTCCCACTGACCCGGATTGCCATGGGTGGGCGGGCGGCATTACTCATTCCTAATTCCCAATTCCTCATTCATCAGCGAACTTTTCCCTCCGCCATTCGTTGTCATGAATGAGACGGTTGTTAACAAAAACGACGATCAACCGTTTTGATGACTGAACGGAGGTAGCAGATGAAACAAGCAATTTTCGCCATCGCAGCCATCGTGGCACTCCTGGCGGCCCCCGCCGCAAGCGCGGCCGACGATACGCGCTGGGTCAACGTCCACGTGACCGAGAACTCGAGCAACACCAACGTCGAGGTGCACCTGCCCCTCAACCTGGTCCTCACCGTGCTGCGCAACGTCGACGTGGAGAATTTTCACGGCGGGCATGTCGACCTCGATATCGACGACGACATGGAGATCAACTTCCCCGAGATTTTGGCAGCGGTCAAGGACGCCCCCGACGGGAAGTTCGTCACCGTCACCTCGGATGAGGCCGATGTCAACGTCCACAAGCAAGGGGGCTTCTTCTACGTCACCGTCAACCAGAAGGAAGACGAAATGGCACAGGTCGAGGTCACGATGCCAATGGAGCTGATGGACGCGGTCAGCTTCGGCGAGGAGAACACCCTCGATGTCGCCGCCCTGCTTCAGAGCCTCGAGGCACTGCCAAACGGTGAGCTGGTCAAGGTCACCTCGACCGACGCCAACGTTCGCGTCTGGATCGAGTGATGAAGAACCAACGTGGCATGTCTACCGTGGGTGCGGTGTTGCTCGCCGCTACGGCGGGGGTGCTCACCGCCACCCTGATGATGGATTGGATGGTGGTCGACGTGCACGTCATCGAAGACGACCAACCGGTCCACGTCAAGGTGCCCTTCCCGCTCATCATCGCCGACGTGGCCGCCAGCTTCATCCCGGAAGATGCACTGGCAGAGGCGGAGATCCCGCCCGAGGCGAGAGCTCAGAAAGAACTCGTCCTGGCCACCATGCGCGAACTGCTTGACACCCCCGACGCCGAGTTCGTCAAGGTCAGGACTGACGATGCCAACGTAGATATCTACAAGGAGGGCGACATTCTGCGTATCGAGGTCGACGCCGACGATGCGGTCGTCCGGTGCAACCTACCGATTGACGGCGTCCTCGAAGCGCTCGAAGACTGGGATTGGGAGACTTTCGACCCGAAGATGGTCTTCGACGTCCTGCACGCGGCCGAGAACGGTGACTTTGTGACCGTAACCACCGATGACGGAGTCCGCGTCGCGGTCAAAATGTGGTGATGAATTCGGAATTCTGAGCTCGGAATCCGGAATTACGAGCCGCCCTCCCGAAGAACGGAGGGCGGTTTTTTGATTGCCATCCCGAGCGACCGCCTTCTACCCCTCGTGTCATTTCGATCGAGCCAACAGAAGACGGTCCACTTTTTGTCATCCCGACCGAGGACCCGAAGGGTCCGAGCGGAGGGATCTATGGGCAAAGTAGTGGTGCGGTTCTGCCCGGGCCACAGATTTCTCTACTCGTTCGCTCCCGGCTTCGCCTGTTGGCTCCGCGGTGACAAGTCGCTCACTCGGTCGAAAGACACAAAAGGTGGAAAGGCCCTCGGTCGGAATGACAAGGTGAGAAGGGCCATTGAAATTCTCAATTCAGACTTCCGAACTCCGAATTCGCAAGGTACTTCTAACCCACGCCACGAAGCGATTCCAGAACTCCGGCATGGCGATGAAAATGCACGCCGCCACACCTGCGTTGAGCAGGGCGAGGATCAGGAATATCCCCGGGATGGACACCGGCACCGCCAGCAACCCGACCAGCATGATCGACGATACGACCATCAGGAGTGCGTTGAGGATGTTGTTCCCCGCGATGACCCGCGAGCGCTCCTCGCTCGCCGACCGCTGCTGGATGAAGGTCATCAGCGGCACCGTGTAGAAGCCCGAGAAGACCGCGATCATCAAAAGATCGAACAGGACATGAATGCCTCCCTGCGCCTGCAGGAATTGGGCGGCGGTCGACAGCTCGCCAGCGACCGGAGCGCTGAAGGCCCAGCCCGATCGGGCCAGATCGACGGCGAAGAGGGATATGCCGATCGAGCCCAGGGGCACCAGACCGAGCTCGAGGTGGCCCCGCGAGAGAAGGCCGCAGAGCATCGATCCGGTGCCGATACCCACGCAGAAGGTGGCCAGGCAGAGGGTAACGACCGTCTCTCCCCCGGAAAGAACATCCTTCGAAAAGTTGGGCAGGAGCGAGAGAAAGGAGGCGCCGAGAAACCAGAACCACGAGACGGCGAGGATCGAAATGAAGACCGGGCGAACGCGACGGGCCACCCGAATGATATCTATCGTCGGCGTCACCGGATTGAAATCCACCGGGAGGTCCGGATTCGCCGCCGACAGCTTGTTGATGTAGAGGCTCGTCAGGAAGCCCAGGATTGCAACCGTCACCACCATCAGTCCGAGCCGCGAAACCCACAGCTCGCCGCCAGCGATCACCAACCCACCGGTGATCGTACCGAGAAGGATTGCAAGGAAGGTTGCCATCGCCACCAGTGCGTTGCCACCGACAAGGGTCTCGTCATCGAGAAGCTCCGGCAGGATGGCGTACTTCGCCGGACCGAAGAAGGTCGACTGCATGCCCATCAGAAACAGGACCGTCAGCAGGAGCGCCAGGTTATTGGTGGCGAAACCGACGCTCGCCAGCGCCATCACACCGATCTCCCACACCTTCACCCACCTCATGAGCTTCCACTTGGGAAAGTGGTCGGCAAGCTGACCGGCGGTGGCCGAGAAGAGAAAGAAGGGGAAGATGAAGATGGCGGCGCAGGCGACAACGATTGTCTTCGACGTGACGCCGAGAAGGGTCATGGAGCGGTAGGCGATCAGGATGACGAGAGCATTCTTGAACAGGTTGTCGTTGAAGGCGCCCAGGAACTGGGTCCAGAAGAGCGGCCAGAAGCGACGTTCGGTGAGCAGGTGGAGCTGTCTCACCGGGCGCCACCCGTTTCTCTCGGGCCCGGCGCAACTCCCATGTGACGGATTTCGACCGTTACGTGAGCGATACCGAGATCCTCCGGGATTCTCTCCTTGACCTCGGGCGGCGTGAGTAGGTGTTGACTGAAGTGGTGTTCGTGAAGCAAGAACACTCTCCTTTGCCTGCCCGCATTATCCATGAAGTTTCTCGCGCTGCCGGTGATTCGGACAATCCAGCAGGGATTTCCTGGCTCCATCCGGGTGTTGTATCGGAGCGACACCGGAGGAAACCATGCGAATCGCCGCGGTCGGATCAGCCTTTCCGCCCCATTATTACGACCAGGACACACTGCTCGACGCGTTCAAGCGTCATTGGGCGCAACGCCATTACAACCTCGACCGGCTCGAGGCCCTCCATCGGAACGTATTGGTTGGCGGTCGCCACCTCGCACTGCCGATCGAGGAGTACGAGCGCCTGGAGCACTGGGGACAGTCCAACGACGCCTGGATCAGGGTCGCCCAGGAGGTCGGTGAGCGGGCGGTCCAGGATGCTCTGCGGAAATCCGACCTCGCCACCGAAGACGTCGATTCACTGATGACCGTCACGGTCACCGGGGTGGCCACCCCCTCGCTCGATGCCCGGCTGATGAACAGGCTCGGGCTGCCGCCGAGGGTCAAGAGGGTGCCGATCTTCGGTCTCGGCTGCGTCGCCGGCGCCGCGGGGATAGCCCGCGCCGCCGACTACGTGCGCGCGTTCCCCGATCATGTCGCTGTCCTGCTGTCGGTCGAGCTCTGCTCGCTGACCCTGCAGCGGCAGGATCTGTCGATCCCGAACCTGATCGCCTCGGGACTGTTTGGCGACGGCGCCGCTGCGGCCGTGGTCATCGGCAACGGGCGCGCGGCCGCCGGTCCGGCGATCGTGGACAGTCGCTCAATCTTCTACCCGGACTCCGAAGACGTGATGGGCTGGGACATCTCCGAGGACGGATTCCGTATCGTGCTCTCGGCCGACGTGCCGGAGGTCATTCGAAAGTATTTGCGCAACGACGTCGATGCGTTCCTCGATGAGCACGGCCTGACCCGTGAGGATGTGGCGATATGGATCTCCCACCCCGGTGGTCCGAAGGTCCTGGAGGCGATGCAGGAGGCGCTGGAGCTGCCGGAAGAAGCGCTGGCGGCGGCGTGGCGCAGCCTGCGAGAGGTGGGCAACCTGTCGTCGACCTCGGTACTGCTCGTGCTTCAGGACGCCATCGAGCGGCAACAGCCCGAGCCGGGATCGTTCGGCGTGATGCTCGCCATGGGGCCCGGCTTCTGTTCCGAACTGGTGCTGCTGCAGTGGTAACGAATGCCGGACTTTTGGGAAAGAGATCAGGAGATGCGCATGGAATTGCCTGACTCACGGATCCTGTACACCGCCCTGGTAACGGCGGTCGCCATCATGCGAGTGGTGGAGCTCTCCGTTTCGCGGCGAAACATCGCGCGGCTGTTACAACGTGGGGCGACAGAGGCCGGTCGTTCTCTGTACCCGCTCATGGTCGTGGTTCACGCGGGTCTCCTCGTCTCCTGCGTGGCAGAGGTCTGGACGCTGGAACGGCCATTCGTGCCGCTGCTCGCGGCTCCCATGCTCGGTACCATGGCGTTGGCAGCCGGCCTCCGCTGGTGGGTCATCTCGACCCTCGGCGACCGCTGGAGCACCCGGGTTGTCTTCGTGCCCGGGGAGCCGCCGGTGACCGACGGCCCGTTCCGACGGATTCGCCACCCCAACTACCTCGCGGTGATCCTCGAGTTCCTGGCGCTGCCCCTCGTGCACACGGCGTGGTTGACCGCTGTCGTCTTTGGCATCGCCAACGGGCTCGTGCTGACATCTCGGATACGAACCGAGGAGGCGGCACTGTCCGAGGGCGGCGCATACCTCCGGCTCATGCGCGACCGTCCACGGTTCCACCCGGGGCACAAATGACCGAGGCTCAGGTTCTCGCGGTGATCGCGGAGGTGGCCCGAGACCACGGCCTGTGGGATGGTGCGCTCAGTCGGGATCTGCGCCTCATCGAAGATCTGGACCTGGATTCATTGAAAGCTCTGACCTTGGCGGTGGAGGTCGAGAACAGGTTCCGGGTGTGTCTCGAACCGGAGATCGAAACGGCACTCACGACTGTCGGCGACCTCGTGGACACGGTACGGAGGGAGCTTGCACCCTGACGGCCTGACCCTCATCGATCTCCTGCGACGAGCATCGGGCTGCACCGAGGCCGGGCTCCGGCTGCTCGACCACTCGGAGACGGAATCCTGGTTCTCCTGGGCCGACGTGTACCAGCGGGCCGAAAATGCCTGCGGAGGTTTGCAGCGCCTCGGTCTCAGGCAGGGGGATCGGGTCGCGCTGATCTTCCCCACCTGTGTGGAATTCTTCGACGCCTTCTTCGGAGTCCTCCTCGTGGGCGCCATTCCGGTTCCGCTCTACCCGCCGGTCCGTCTCGGGCGACTCGAAGAGTACCTCGAGCGTACGTCCCGGATGCTGTCGGCGGTATCTCCTCGGCTCGTGCTTTCGGATGCGCGCATTCTCCGACTCGTCGGCACGGCGTTGCGCGGCGCGGCACTCGAGCTCGGCTGCCGGTCTCCGAGAGAGATCGCCGTCGAAACGGGCCAACCTGCCGCAAAATCCGCGGATGATATCGCGCTCATCCAGTTCTCGTCCGGCACCACGATCGACCCCAAGGCGGTTGCCCTCAGCCATCGCGCGGTGGTTGCTCAGGCTGCGGCCCTGAACGCACACTGGCCGGACGTCGGCGATCAGGTCCACAGCGGCGTCAGCTGGCTGCCCCTCTATCACGACATGGGCCTCGTCGGGTGCGTGATCACCGCGCTCGAGAGGCCAGGGACCATGACCATGATTCCGCCCGAGACCTTCCTGGCCCGGCCGGCAACGTGGCTTCGGGCCATCTCCCGCTACCGCGCGACAATCTCCGTGGCGCCGAACTTTGGCTACGGACTCTGCACTCTGAAGGTCCGCGACGAGGAACTCGAGGGCGTCGATCTGTCGAGCTGGCGAATCGGCCTCAACGGCGCCGAACAGGTCGTGCCGCGGGTGATGCGCGCGTTCCAACGCCGATTCGCGCCGTGGGGCCTCAGACCGGAAACGCTGACTCCGGTGTACGGCCTGTCTGAGGCGACCCTCGCCGTCACGTTCTCGCGAATCGACGAGCCCTTCACCTCGCGCAAATTCCACCGCGAAACCCTCGGCCGGCATGGCTTCGCCATCGAGTGTCGCGAAGGAATCGAGATCGTCTCCCTCGGAACGCCGGTCGACGGCTTCGAGGTGCGGGTGGTCGACCCGGAATACCGCAACCTGCGTGCAGGTAAGGTCGGGCGGCTGTTGATCCGTGGACCCTCGGTGATGGAGGGTTACTTCGGCCGGCCCGAGGCTTCCGACGAAGCTCTCATCGGTGGATGGCTCGACACCGGCGACCTCGGGTTCCTTTACCGGGGCGAGCTGTATCTGACGGGTCGTGCGAAAGACGTGTTGATGATACGGGGCCGATCTCACTCCCCGACCGAGGTCGAGGAGGCGGTGGACCGCGTCGAGGGTGTGCGCACCGGCTGTTCGGTGGCCGTGTCCTGGATACCCGACGGGGCGGACGGCGAAGAGCTGTTGCTGCTCGTTGAAGCGAGGCGCGGAACTCCCGAAGACGGTTATCGAGAAATCGCCGAGCAGTGCCGCGACGCCGTGCGTGCCGCGACCGGGCTCAGCGCCAACACTGTCGAGGTGTTGAGCCCGGGGACGCTCCCGCGCACGTCGTCAGGAAAGCTCCGACGCCAGGAAGCCCTGCGCCGGCATCTCGACGGCGAGCTCACGCCGCCACGCCGGGTAACGCCGTTTCACCTGTTCGGGGCTGCCGTCCGCTCGTCTTTCGAGCTCGCGCGAGTACGTCGAGATGGCCGTCGAGTGGCCCGCATTATTCATGAGGATTCGTAGCGAAAGGCGCGAGGTGCAAGCGTGGTGGCGATCTCGAAAGATGAGCGAGCGGAGGCGCACTTGCGGTACGTCGAGCGAGCGAATCGAGACAGCGCCGCCACGCGCGGCGCTTCGCGACCTGCAGCAGAAGGATCATGAATAATGCGGGTTAGTATCACCGACGTGCTGGTTATCGGCGGCGGTCCGGCCGGGCTCGCGGCGGCGATCGAGGCGCGGCTTGCGGGGTTCGACGCCCTGGTCATCGAACGATGCAGACCTCCGGTCGACGCTGCCTGCGGCGAGGGCTTGATGCCGATGGGGGTCGAGCGCCTTCGGGATCTCGGGGTGGAGATTCCAGAGCTGGACCGGGCCGTATTTCGGGGTATTCGTTACCTTGACGGCAGGTTGACCGCCGAGTCGTTATTCAAGAGGGGAGTCGGCCTCGGTATCCGTCGCTCGATCCTGCACGACGCGCTCCATCGGAGGGCGATGGAGGTCGGCGTCGAGATCCGCTGGGGCGAGAGAGCGGTCGCGCTCGGCCCCCGCGGCCTCGAGACCAGCAGGGGTCTCCTGAGCGCGAGGTGGATGGTGGCGGCGGACGGCAGACTGTCGATGGTCAGAAAATGGGCAGGTCTCGAGGGCAGCGCCCCGAAGCGCCGGCGCTTCGGCGTACGTCGCCACTATGCGGTCGCCCCCTGGTCGGACCTCGTCGAGGTTCACTGGGCCGATTCGGCGGAGGCGTACGTAACGCCGATCGGGCCGGACACCGTCGGTGTCGCCCTCATGTCGAGCGAGCTGCCCGTCGACTTCGACCGGCTCCTGCAGAGCTTCCCCGACCTCCGAGCGCGGCTCGAGGGAGCCGAATCGATTTCACGGGACCGGGGCGCGGGACCCTTCGGCCACCGCCCTCTCGCAGTCGCCCGCGGTAATCTCGCCCTTCTCGGGGACGCGTCGGGCAGCCTCGACCCGATCACCGGTGAGGGTCTTTCGATTGCCTTCGCCCAGGCCCACTCATTGATTCGAGCGCTCGAACGGGGGCGCATCGGGGAATATGCGGCGGCTCACAGGCGCATCGAGCGGGCGCCGAGGCTTATCACCGGACTACTGCTCGGCATCGAGCGCCACGGTTGGCTGAAACGCCGCGTGGTCCAGACCCTCGCGTCGCACCCCTCCCTTTTCACCGACCTCGTGGACGTTGCGGCCTGTGGCCAATTGTCTTCGATCCTCCCGGATTTCAGGGCCCACCACCCCGCGACACAAAGCTCCCGGTCCTGAGCCCGACACAGTCGACAGAGACCTTCCGGCCCGCTATCCTCCGACGCGGCAAGGAGAATTGTGGATCTCGTCATGCTGCTCGGCATCGCGCTCGGTCTCGCGATGGACGCGTTCTCAGTCGCAATCGGCGTCAGCATCGCCCTCGGTGGCACATCGAGGCGACAGACCTTCCGCCTGGCGTGGCACTTTGGTCTATTTCAGGCCATGATGCCGGTCATCGGGTGGCTGGCCGGCACCTCCGTCCGACCGTTGATCGAGGGTTGGGACCACTGGCTCGCCTTCGTCCTGCTCAGCGCTGTCGGTGGACGAATGATCCTGGAGTCGGTTCGCGGCGACGCCGCCGTGACGACGCCAACGGACCCCACGCGGGGATGGTCCCTGGTCGTACTTTCCCTGGCGACCAGCATCGACGCGCTTGCCGTCGGCCTGAGCTTCGCCGCCCTTGGAATTCAGGTGTGGATGCCGGCCGCGGTCATCGGCATCACGGCCGCTGCCATGACTCTGTTGGGCACCCTCGGAGGCCGCGCGCTGGGAGCGCGCTTCGGCTCACGCATGGCCGTCGTCGGAGGAGTTGTCCTGATCTCGATCGGTATCTGGATCCTGTTCGAGCACGTCGTGCTCATCTGACCGGCTACAGGCGGCGGCAGTAATCGCGCGCGAAGCGGGGCGTGGCTTCAGGTGGCGTCGTCACGGCGGCGGCGTTGCATGGCGTACATGCGCTCGTCGGCCTCGGCCAGGGCGTGAGAGATATCCGACGGCGCTGCACACGAGGCGACCCCCCAGTTCACGCGCAGGGGATCCGGGTAGGGAAAGGCGGCGGTTGCTTCCTCGAGCACACGGATGAGGCCCGCGAACCGCCGCTTGGCGGCTTCGTGATCTGCACCCTGCAGAACCGCCACGAACTCGTCACCCCCCCACCGCACCACCAGATCTCCGGGCCGCGTCGACTGCTTGAGCACGTCTGCAACGAGCTTCAGAGCTTCGTCCCCGGCTCCGTGGCCGTGGCGCTCGTTGATGCGCCTGAGCTCGTCGACATCGATCAACACCACTGAAACGGGCTCGTCACCGCGCCATCGCTCGAACCACGCACGCAGCGCCTGGCGGGTCGGACAGCCGGTGAGCGGATCGGATTCCGCCAGTCTGAGGAGATGCTCATGCTCATCTTCGAGGCTATCGAGCGACTCGCGGAGCACTGCGATCTCGGTCCCCGCGAACGAGATGACCGTCGCCGCCGCGAGAACTCCGCAGCCACCTACCATCAGCAAACCGATGGCTGCATCGGACGCGCTCGCGAACGACGGCCGGATCACACCGAGCATGAGTCCCACGCCGGCAAAGGCAATCGGCGCGACTGCAAGATCGAAAACCGGACGCCGATCAGCGCCGCGTGCGCGTACGGCCAACCAGATGGCGACCAGGAACAGCACCATGCCGAGAAGGCCTCGCCATGCGACCGCGGGCAGGACAAGCGCGCCGACGCTCAGGGCGACGGCCGTGAAAGCCGTCCAGCGGTACGGGTGACGGCCGAGATCCGAGTCGGACGGTTCCGTGACGAGGGCCAGCATCACGAGCCCTGCAGCGATCAGCGCCTCCCCGACGGCGAAGGGGGCACCTGCCCACAGGAGCCCGCAGAGGCCGACCACCGCTCCCATTCCTACCACCAGCCATGCCATCCAGGAGCCGGCGCCCTTCTTGGCTGGCATCAGGCGCGCCACGTACCACAGGATGGGCACGGCCGTCATCGCGACACCGGCGACTCCCGCGAGCGCCCACCACGTGACGACCGAAATCAGCACGCGGTGCCCCACCGTGACGACGCGACCCTCTGCATTGTGCCGATTATGGCAGAGCCGGCAAGCCCGCAATATTCATGAGGTCTCGTGGCGAGGGCGGCGCGGTGCCGTGCCCAGTGGGATCAGCGGCCCGAGGGGCGCGGATACCGCTGGGTATGGTGCATCGCAGGCCGCAGCAGGAGCTTCACGAACAGACCGGGCTAGGCTCCCACAGTGTTCAGGTACTTCACGCACCGCTCGACGAGTCGACGCGGCCGTTCGACGACGACCGCGTGGCCTGCTCCCTCGAGGATCTCGAAGCACGCACCGCCGATGCCCTCGGCGAGCCCGCGCGCCCTGTCCGGGGGCACGAAGCCGTCGAGCTCCGCCGCGATCACCAGCGTCGGACAACGGACCCCCTGCAGCTCCCGGTGAAGCCTTGCCGATCGAACGGAGTCGAGGAGACCGATGAGTCCCTCGAACCAGCTGTTCGGCAGGGCCGCAATCTGCTCGCGTCGTTGCGCCAACTCGGCCCTGTGCGCCGCCACCCAGGACGGTGAGTACACGACGGTTGCGAAGGCGTCTGCAAGGTGCCCCCGATCCGGCCCCTCCAGAGAGCGAATGCATGCGGCTCTCCAGCGAGCCACCTCGTCTTCCATCGCACCGTCGAATCCGTCGGCCGATGCGATCGTGACCAGGGCCCGCACTCGATCCGGGTGACGTGCCGCCACCAGGGTGCCGACGACCCCGCCGAAGGACGTCCCAACCACCCGCGCCGACTCGATCCCGAGATGATCGAGTAGCGCCACAACGTCGTCGGCGTGTTCGTCGACGCTCTCGGGCGGTGGTACCGGAGTCAGGAGCTGGCCACGAAAATCACAACGAATGACTCTGAAATGCCGTGCCAGCGGTCGTGCCACCGGCTCCCACGCGGGCGCCGACATCGCGATCCCGTTGAGGAGAATCAGGGGCGGGCCCGATCCTTCACTCTGGTGGTACAAATATGTCTGGAAATCGCTCATGCAGTTGTCTCTCCAACAGGCGCCCTCTCGATTATGGCAGAGATGGAGAAGATCACTGGTCGGTAAGGCGGTTCGAGTCGAGAGTTGAGAGTTTACCCCCGCCATCACTGGAAGTCCGGGTGACCGGCCGGGAACTCTAAATTCTAAACTCTCAACTCTGAACTCATGCACGGTGAGTTTCTTGAAGCTTCAGGAACTCCAGGCACAGATCGGAGACTCGTTGCGGCTGCTCGACGACCACCGCGTGGCCCGCACCCTCGATGACCTCGAAGCGCGCCCCTTCTATGCGGTCCGCCATGTCCCGCACCTCCGCCACCGACACGAAACCATCGCGCTCAGCCGCCACCACCAGGCTCGGACATCCGATCGCGGAAAGCTCGTCGCGCAGGAGGACCGAGTGCGCGCCGTCGAGCAGACCGATCGCGTTCTCGAACCAGATGTCGGGCAACCCAGCGATCTGAGCACGGCGTTCGGCGCGATCATCCCTGTGGGCTTCGACCCACTCCGGCGAAAAGACCACCGGCTCGATGACGTCCGAGAGCTCTCCACGATTGCCACCGTCCAGGGTTCGCCGACAGGCCGCCTTCCAGCGGTCCAGCTCTTCAGCTCTGTGGCTGTGAAAACCGTCTGCCGAAGCAATCGTGATCAGCGATTGCACCCTGTCGGGATGGCGAGCGGCCATGATCGCGCCGACCACGCCGCCGAGCGAGGTGCCGACGATGTGGGCGGTTTCGATTTCCAGATGATCCAGCAGCGCGACCACATCGTCGGCGTGCCCCTCCAGATCACCGGGCGGAGGCACCGGCATCATGAGCTGCCCGCGAAAGTCGCAGCGCACGAGCCGGAAGCTCTCCGCGAGGGGTTCTGCCACGGGCTGCCACGAGGCGCCGGTCATGAAGACCCCGTTCAGGAGCAGCAGCGGCTCGCCCTCGCCCTCGACCTGGTGGAAAAGTATCGCCTCCTCCCGGTCGCTCACGCCGTCGCCTCGCCGTCCGGCATCTCGAAGTCGACCGACTTGACGGCCATGAAGGTTTTCAGGGCCGGGAAGAAGACGTCCGGCCGCTCGATGTACACCACGTGCCCACTCTCCGGCACCAGCTCGTAACGGCTGTTGGGGAAGATATCGGCGAGCTTTTCCTGCTGCCAGAGTGGAATCGCGCGATCGTGGGCGCCGGCCAGGATCAGGGTCGGCGCCTCGACCTTCCGGTATCCCTCCACCCGCTCCTCGATGTTCTCGAAGAACGGATCCTGCGCCTCGGTGAGGCGGATCAGGCAGTAGCGATAGTCGATGTAGCGGTCGTAGAAGCGCTGCCTCATGGCGGCCAGCTGCTCATCCGAGATGTTCTTCACGAAGCGTTCGGAGAAGATCTTCTCGTACATGTAGTGGGTGTAGAGCTCGAATTCGTCCTTGGTGCCGCGATAGAAGCGCAGGGAAATGTCCTGATACATCTGGAAGAGCTTCTCGCGGCTGGCCAGGATTCCGGACAGCACCAGCGTGTGCAGCCTCTCCGGGTAGAGTCGGGCGAACTCGAGCGCGATGAAACCACCGTAGGAGATGCCCATCGGGTGCACCTTCTCTATCCCGAGTTCGTCCATGATCAGCGCCAGATAGCGGGCGAGCTCATCGATGAAGTAGGGAATGTCTTCCTTCGACGACTCCCCCTGGCCGAGGAAGTCGTAGAGGATGACATCGTATTCGTCCATCAACATCGGCAGGAACCCGTACCAGGCCTTGGTGTGCATCGCCAGGCCGTTGAGCAGGCACACCGCCTCGCGGTCGCCCTTGCCGTGGTACTCCCACCAAATCCGCTGCCCGTCGACTTCCAGGTGACCACTGCAGTCTGGCGTGGTCTCTTGATTCATGAGCCCCCCTGTTTCCAATTAGGCATTAGGAGTTAGGAATTAGGAATGCCGCCCACCCGCCCTAATCGGTTTTTGGGAGGACGGGTGGGAATTCCTCATTCCTCATTCCTCATTCAGTTCTCCGCACGGCGGAGAACTGTGCAGACGGACGCGCATATCGGTCCGCCGATGTTGAATGTTGCCGCCATCTTCGGATCCGGGACCTGCAGCTCGTCCGGCGCCTTGCCCAGCAGCTGCCAGGCGCTCCAGCCGATCATCGCCACCCCGGTCGCACCGACCGGATGGCCCTTGGCGATCAAACCGCCGGAGGTGTTGATGGCGCACTCACCCTTCGAGTCGGCCTTGCCGTCCACCCAGAAACGCGCGCCCTCACCGTAGTTCGCCTTGCCGATGACCTCGGTGCCGATCGCGCCCATCACAGTGAAGCAGTCGTGGATCTCTGCGACGTTGACATCATCCGGTCCCACGCCAGCCATCTCGTAGGCGTCGTTCATCGCGCGGAAGGCCCCGGCCGGCTTGAGAATGTCACGCCCCTCCTTCATCAACGGGTCCGTCGCCTGACCGTAGCCGGCGATCTCGACACAGTCCGCCTTGGCGACGCCGAGCTTCGCCAGACCTTCCTCGGTGGCCAGGATCAAACCCGCATACCCATCGGTGATCTGCGAGCAGTCGTAGGTTTTGAGCGGCAGGCCCTCGACGATGTAGCGATTGCGTCCCTCCGGGGTCGCCGCCTCGTCGAGCGAGACCTGGATCTTCTGCATCTGCGCGTAGGGGTTGTGGTTGGCGTTGGCGTACTCGCGGGCCGAGATCTCGGCCAGCTCGCGCTCGGTCGTGCCGTGCGCGGCCATGTAATCGCGCATGACCTCGGCAAACAGGTGGGGGAAGATGTAAACCTTGCCCTCGCGCTCGTCGGGGTGCGAGAAATAGCCCAGCACCTCACCGATCAGGGCGCCGTCCATCTTGCCCTCGTCGTTACGCATCTTTTCGTAGCCGATTGCAATGCCGATATCGCCGAGACCGAGCTGCAGTTTTTGCGCCACGCTCAGCACCGCCTGGCCGCCGGAGGCGCAGGCATTTTCGACCGCTTCGATCGGCTTGGCCCCGAGCCCCGGCACCATCGCCACCAAACCGGCAAGCAGCCCCTGCTTGTTGAGTGAGAAGTTGCAGGTGGCGCCGATCGACCCGACTTCGATGGTCGATGGCTCCGCGCCGATCTCGGCACAGGTTTCGGTGACCGCATTGGCGATGATCTCCGGCACGGTCATGTCGAAGAGCTTGCCGAACTTCGACTGGTGATAAGCGGCGATATAGATCTTTTTCACGTGACCTCCCTGATCAGATTCCCATCCACGTTTCTATTCATATTTCGAATTTGAAATTTCGAATTGCGAAATTGCCCCCACCCACCCGAGAAACGGGAGATTGGGCGGGAAATCCGAATTCCTAATTCGTAACTCCTCATGCATTTCCCTTGGACCAGCCAGATCTTTTTTCATCCCGGCCGAGGGCCCGACTCCTCCCCGGAGTAGCCGGAGGCGAAGCCGAAAGGGCCCACCCCCTTCTTGTCATTCCGAGCGAGGCCGCGAAGCGGCCGAGTCGAGGAATCTGTGGGCCGCACGGAATCGCGCTGCCGGAGAACCACAGATCCCTCCGCTCGGCCTTCGGCCTCGGTCGGGATGACACAAAGGGGAGACCGGGTGACAATTCCTCATTCCTAATTCCGAATTCCTAACTCTCATGTTCCTTCTTCCACTGCTCGACGAGCTCCCCCTTGACGACCTTTCCGTACGGCGTGCGGGGAAGTGCATCGACCATCCGGAACTCCTTCGGGATCTTGTAGCGCGCGAGCCGCCCTCCGACGAAATCCGCGAGTTCATCGGCGGTCACCTTCTGGCCCTCGACCGGCACCACGAACGCGACCCCGACCTCGCCCCAGGTACCGTGCGGCACGCCGACGACTGCAGCGTCGGCGAGCAGGGTGTGCTGCAGCAGGATATTTTCTATCTCGGCCGGATAGACGTTGACCCCACCCGAGATGAACATGTCCTTGGCCCGGCCGGCGATATAGAAGAAGCCATCTTCATCCGTGCGCGCCATGTCCCCGGTGTGGAACCAGCCCTCGCTGTCACGCGAATCCGCGGTTGCGGTCGGGTTTTTCCAGTAGCCGGCGCTGACGTGGGGGCCGCGAAAGCAGAGCTCGCCGACCTCTCCCGGCGGCAGCTCCTGCCCGGTCTCGCCGATCACCCTCGCCTCGGTAAACATCAGCGGCCGGCCGATCGAGCCGGCCTTGGCCCACGCCTCTTCGTTCGACATCGCGAAGCAGTTGACCCCGACCTCGGTCAGACCGTAGCCCTGGCGCATCACCACGCCGCGGTCGCGATAGATGTCGATCAGATGACGGGGCAGGGGCGCGCCGCCGGAAAAGAAACAGCGTACATGGCTGAGATTTGTCGTCTCGAACTCGGGCGCGTCGGCCAACATCTTCCAGATCGTCGGTACACCAAGCACCACTGTGCACCGCTCCTCCTCGATCACTCGCCACACCTCGGCGGCGTCGAAATCGCGATGGAGCACGATCGTGCCGCCGGCGAGCAGAATCGGCGTCAGAAAGGCGCCGAGACCGCCGGCGTGGTAGAGCGGCGTGAAAATCGAACTCACATCATCCTCGGACAGCTGCCAGCAGGCTGCCGTGTTGTAAGCGTTCCACGCCACCATCCGGTGCGGAATGATGACGCCCTTCGGCTTGCCGGTCGTGCCCGAGGTGTAGAGCAAGCAGTAGGGATCCTCCGGACTACAGAGCGCAGGTACGTGGTCGGCTGCGCCCACCGCGCCGAGCAGCTCGTGCCACGAGAGATCGCTCGGGTCGTTCGGGTCGTCGAGCGCCACCACCAGGCCCAGGTCTACCGAGGTTCGCAGATCGCGCACGGTTTCGGCATGTTCGCCACTGTAGATGAATGCTGACAGCTCGGCATCGGCCGCGATCCCCCTCAGCTCGCCCGCGGTCAGCCGAGTGCCGAGGGGGACCAGGATGACGCCCGACTTGGCGGCGGCGAAGAACGCGTCGAGGAATTCGAGCCGGTTGCCCGACAGAATGCCGATGCGGTCCCCGTGCTTCAGGCCCAGACCGTAGAGCCACGCCCGTGCGCAGGTCGCCGCCCGATGGTCGAGCTCGCTGTAGCTCAAGCGCTGACCGGTAGCCACATCGACGAGAGCCGTACGGTCCGGTGACAACCGGCTCCGCTCACCGACGATATCTGCACAGATCATTCTCCGGCTTCCTCCTCGGGTTCAATTGCAGGCGGCGGCATCGCCAGCGCTGCCTCGAGCGCCTCCAGGGTCTTGTCGGGGCACTCGCGATGCGGCACGTGGCCGCACCCGTGAACGAGGTGCAGCCGCGCCCTCGGCAGACCGTCGAGCAGGCGCTGGGCGTAATCCAGGGTGAACAACGCGTCGGCATCACCCCACACCAGCTCCACCGGCACGACGACCTCATCGAGGCGATCGTCGAGCAGATAGGTTTCGATGTTCTCGTTCGGATCCGCGAGACGCCCCGCCAGGCGGCTCGCAGGACCTTCATTCATGTGGCGAACCATGTCGTCGAGCACGAAGTCTGGCGGCGGCAGGGTGGCCGGACCCATCAGGCCCTTCATCGTCTCCAGCGCCTCTTCGCGGTTCTGTGGGAAGAGATTGACGGCAGGATCGTCCTCCTTGATCGCGCCACCGTTGATTGCCACCAGCCGCGACACCCGGGCCGGATAGTCGTGGGCGTAGAGCATCCCGAGCCAGGCGCCGAGCGAGTTACCGACCAGCATCACCTCCTCACCGGCGCACACCGAATCCATCACCACCTCGACACCCGACAGGAGCTGATCGATGCCGAGCGGGCCCTCACGCGGGTCGCTCTTCCAGTGGCCGGGAAGGTCCGGAATGACGACGCGGTAATCGTCAAGCAGCGGCTTCAGCATCCGCGCCCAGGCTCCAGCCTGGTCACCGGCACCGTGCAGCATCACCATGCACGGGCCCTCACCGCCGATCCATACGTTGACGTGGCCGTCCGGAGACGGGACCGAAACCTCCTCCATCCCGAGCTTGCCGAGCGCGAAGCGGCTGAATCTCGCGTCCACCGAAAGTGGCCGCTTCCAGACCATCCACACACTCGCGATGATCGCGATGACCATCACAACACCGATCGCGACGAGGACTTTCAACAATGTGCTCCTCATTGGCCACTTCCTTGTCATCACATCATCGCAAGTTTTGGGTTCTTAGTTTTGAGTTTTGAGTTTCCAAACACCCACCCACCCGGGTTTTAGGAGCGGGCGGGAACTCAAAACTCATAATTCAAAACTCATAACTTGCGCCCATCACCTCATC
>JAJDNM010000033.1 GCA_022340665.1 Acidobacteriota bacterium
GTCGAGCTGGGGGTTGGGATCACAGTTGCCTCGGTCATGGCCACGATTTTCTATCTTTTCGCCGGCCGGGGACGTACAGATGTTTGACGGAGGGCTCTATCCGTATTGGATCGTCATCTTCCTGATGATGACCGGGCTCTACGTCGTGATATCCCGCGACAACCTCATCAAGAAAGTGATCGGGCTCAACATCTTCCAGGTCTCGGTGATCATGTTCTACGTTGCGATGGGTAAGGTGCGCGGCGGCACGGCGCCTATCGAGGCCGAAGGTGTCGTCGTGTACTCGAATCCGCTGCCGCATGTCCTCATGCTCACTGCGATTGTGGTCGGCGTGGCCACCACCGCCCTCGCCCTCGCTCTCGTGGTGCGTATCAACGAGGCCTACGAGACCATCGAGGAGGACGAGCTGCGCGAGCTCGAACGGGAGGAAGAGGCGTGACCGGCGGCGAGGCCGACCTCGTTACCCGGGTCAGCGACGACCTGCCGGCACTACAGATAGCACTGCCCCTGCTGTCGGCCGCCGTCTGCCTGCTGGTACGTCGTCGGCGTGCCGCCTGGGCGGTGGCGATGACTGTCGCCTGGGGCTCATTCGCGAGCGCATGTGTGATCCTTTCGCGGGTCCTCCACCATGGGACAATCAGCTACGCGGAGGGCGGATGGCGAGCTCCGTGGGGAATCGAGCTTCACATCGATCTTCTCAACGCTCTGGTGCTGTTGATTGTCACAGGCATTTGCGCGATCGTGCTGACGGCGAGCCCGCGTAGCCTCGACCAGGAGGTGTGGCGCGAGCACCATCACAAATTCTACGCCCTGTACCTCCTTTGCATGACCGGGCTCGCAGGCATGACGGTCACCGGTGACGCCTTCAATATCTTCGTTTTCCTCGAAATCTCTTCGTTGTCGTCGTACGCACTCATCTCCCAGGGCACAACCCGCCGAGCCCTGACCTCGGCACTGCAGTACCTGGTGATGGGGACCATTGGCGGGACCTTCATCCTGCTCGGCGTCGGCATGATCTACATGGTCACCGGCACCCTCAACATCGTCGACATGTCGGTTCAGCTTTCGGCAGTCGGACCCAACCGCACCGTGTTAGTGGCGCTTGCCTGCATCGGCATCGGCACCGGAATCAAGCTTGCTGTCTTTCCGCTCCATATCTGGCTGCCCAACGCCTATACCTATGCGCCGGCGATCGTTACCGCATTTCTGGCGGCGACCGCGACCAAGGTTTCCTACTACGTGCTGGTGCGGTTTATTTTTTCGGTCTTCGGCGTCGACCTCGCCTTCGGTCTGCGGCTCGATGCGGTGCTCATGCCGCTGGCGATCGCGGCCATGTTCGCGGGATCGACCGTCGCCATTTTTCAGAACGATATCAAACGGATGCTGGCCTACTCGAGTGTTGCGCAGATCGGCTACATGGTCCTGGGGTTGAGCCTCGCATCGGTCAGCGGCCTGACCGGAGGTCTGGTCCACCTCTTCAACCACGCGATCATGAAGTGCGGACTCTTCCTGGTGATGGCGGCGGTCGTACTGCGGGTGGGCTCGACTCGCCTCGAGGCCTTCGCCGGTCTCGGGCGGAGGATGCCCCTCACCATGGCCGCCTTCGTTGTCGGTGGTCTGAGCCTGATCGGGGTTCCGCTGACGGTGGGATTTGTCAGCAAGTGGTATCTGGTGATGGGAGCCCTCGAGCGCGGCCTGTGGCCAGTGGCGGTGCTCATTCTCCTCAGCTCGCTGCTCGCGTTGGTCTACGTTTGGCGGGTGGTGGAGGTTGCGTACTTCCGGCAACCACCAGCGGAAGCTCCGGATGTCAGTGAAGCACCCGCAAGCCTGCTGGTGCCGACCTGGGTGCTGGTGGGTGCCACCGTCTTCTTCGGCATTTTCACCTCCCTCTCGGTCGGCGTCGCCTCGGCTGCCGCGCGCATGCTGTTGGGGGTCGAGCTGTGAGTGCAGAGGCGGCCGTCGGCCTGGCGGTCCTATGGCCGCTGTTCGGTATTCCATTGATTGTGCTCTTCAGACGCTGGCCGAACCTGCGTGAAGCCGCGACCCTGCTCACGGCGAGCTCGCTTTTCGCGGTCGCGGTCAAAGTAATTCTTCCGGTCGTGGTGGTGGGCGGGCGGCCGCGCCTGGAGATCATCGAGGTCCTACCCGGTCTCGACCTCGCGTTCGAGGTGGAGCCTCTGGGTATGCTTTTCGCGCTGGTGGCGTCGGGACTTTGGATTGTCACCTCTCTTTACTCGATCGGTTACATGCGAGGTCACGACGAGAAGAACCAGACCCGCTTCTACGTCTGTTTCGCCCTCGCCATCTCCGGCGCCGTCGGTGTTGCTTTCGCCGCCAATGTCTTCACCCTCTTCGTCTTTTACGAGATGATCACTCTCTCCACCTACCCGCTGGTGACCCACCATGGGACCGACGCCGCGAAGAGCGCCGGCCGTGTCTACCTCGGGGTCCTGATGGGGACTTCGATTGGGTTGCTGCTCTTCGCGCTCGTTTGGACCTACCTGGCCGCTGGCACCACCGATTTTCGCGCGGGCGGAATTCTCGCCGGACGGGTTGGGGGGTGGCAGCTGATTGCGTTGTTAGCGCTCTACGCATTCGGCACCGGCAAAGCCGCGTTGATGCCCTTTCACCGGTGGCTTCCTGCGGCGATGGTTGCTCCAACGCCGGTCAGCGCCCTGCTGCACGCGGTGGCGGTGGTCAAGGCGGGTGTGTTCACCGTGCTCAAAGTTCTGGTGTACGTCTTCGGTATTGACCTGCTCGCCTCGACCGACGCCAGTCGCTGGTTGACCTGGGTTGCCGCATTCACCATCCTTGCGGCATCGATCGTGGCGCTCACCAAGGACAACCTCAAGGCCCGGCTCGCGTACTCGACGGTGAGCCAACTGTCGTACATCGTGCTCGGCGGTGCCCTCGCGACATCTGCCGGCGTGCTCGGCGCCGGGATGCACATCGCCATGCACGCAATGGGGAAGATCACCCTGTTTTTCTGTGCCGGTGCCATCATGGTTGGCTCGCACAAGACCGAAATCTCGGAAATGAACGGGCTCGGGAGGCGCATGCCGTTCACTTTCGGCGCCTTCTTTCTCGGATCTCTGAGTGTCATCGGCCTGCCTCCGATGGGTGGTTCCTGGAGCAAGTGGTATCTGGTGCTGGGTGCGCTGGAGGCCGAACAGGTCGCGATGATGGTGGTGCTGATGGCGAGTTCCCTGCTCTCGATTGGCTATCTGATGCCGGTTGTCGGCAACGCGTTCTTTCGCGCGCCACCCATGGAAGGAGGCGATGAGGACGGCCACGGCCAGCCGCTCGACAAGCAGAGATTCGAGGCACCGCTCTTGTGCGTGCTACCGCCGGTGGTGACCGGCATCGGATGCATTGCGCTCTTCTTCTACGCGGAGGAGATCTATCAACTGCTGACCGGGATCGTGGCGAAATGAGCGAGGAAAAGAAGTACTGGCTCGACGATGGGCGGAACGTGGACAAAGTCTACTGGGGCCTTGTCGTGATCTGCGTGGTCCTCGGCATCGCGGATTTCTTCGTTCACCGGCACGCGTACTTCGGCTGGGACGGCTTCCCCAACTTTTATGGTTTCTTCGGCTTCGCAGCGTTCTGGTGCATCGTGATAGCCGGCAAGAAGCTTCGTAGAATCCTGTGGCGACCCGAGGACTACTATGATTGAGGCCTTCCCCCCGGGGCTGGTCCTGATCCTCGGATCGCTGTTGATCCCGCTGGTGCAAAAGCGTTTGCAGCCGTTCGTGGCCGTGCTTTTGCCGGTCCTCGGTTTTGCTCAGCTCCTCATGCTCGAGCCCGGTGTGTCGCACCAGATCACGATCTTCAATTACGACTTGACGATGGTGCGGATTGATCGGTTGAGCCTGGTCTTCGGTTATATCTTCCATCTCGCCGCCTTCCTTTCTGCAATCTACGCCCTCCACGTCAAGGACACGGTGCAGCATGTCGCGGCAATGATCTACGTTGGCTCGGCGGTCGGCGCGGTCTTCGCCGGTGACCTCATCACGCTCTTCATCAACTGGGAAATCACCGCGATCTCATCGGTCTTTCTGATCTGGGCCAGCCGGACCGAGGCGGCCTATCGATCCGGTATGCGTTATCTGGTGATCCAGGTCGGATCGGGTGTCTTGTTGCTGGCCGGGATCATCGTACATGCGTCGCGGACCGGCTCGATAGCGTTTGGCAAGCTCATCGGCGAAGATGGGTTGCTGAGTTCCGCCAGCCCTGGAGTCGTCCTGATCTTTGTCGCGTTCGGCGTCAAGTCGGCCTTTCCCTTCCTCCACAACTGGTTGCAGGACGCCTACCCCAACGGCACCGTGACCGGAACGGTTTTCCTCTCGGCATTCACCACCAAGCTGGCGATCTACGCCCTTGCCCGCGGTTTTCCCGGCACCGAGATCCTGGTTCCGATGGGTGTCGTGATGACCCTCTTTCCGGTCTTCTATGCGGTGATCGAGAACGATCTCAGGAAGGTTCTCGCGTACAGCCTCAACAACCAGCTCGGTTACATGGTCGTCGGCATTGGTATAGGCACAGCATTGTCGCTGAATGGCACGACCTCGCACGCCTTCGCCCACATCCTGTACAAGGCGTTGCTCTTCATGACTATGGGGGCGGTGCTCTACCGCACGGGCACCATCAAGGCAACCGATCTTGGTGGGCTCTACAAATCGATGCCGGTGACGACCGTCTGCTGCATCATCGCAGCGGCATCGATCTCGGGCTTCCCCTTCTTTTCCGGATTCGTCACCAAGTCGATGGTGATTTCCGAGGTCGAACACCTGCACCTGACCTGGATTTTCCTCGGCCTGTTGGTGGCCTCGGCAGGTGTGATGGAGCACTCGGGGATCAAGATCCCCTACTTCGCCTTTTTCGCTCACGATTCGGGAATCCGAGTGAAGGAGGCTCCATGGAACATGCTGGTGGCGATGATTGCCAGTGCGATCCTGTGCATAGCGATCGGCGTCTACCCCGCACCCCTCTACGAGATCCTTCCGTTCCAGGGAGTCGACTACGCGCCCTACACGGCCGGGCACGTGCTGACATCGTTCCAGCTTCTGATCTTCGCAATTCTCGCTTTCGCGGTCCTCGTACGTACCGGCATCTATCCGCCCGAGAAGCGGGGCATCAACCTCGACTTCGACTGGACCTATCGAAAAGCGCTCCCTGCGCTGATCGGTCGTATTGCTCGCCTCGGCGGTGCGGTGGGCGAGCAGTTGCGGGATTTCCTCTCGTCCCAACTCGAAAAGGCCTACCGGGTGATCTACCGTTTCCATGGCCCGACCGGGGTCTTTGCCCGCACCTGGACGACGGGTGCGATCGCCTTCTGGGCGGTGCTCGGACTCTTCGGCTTCTTGCTGCTCTACCTATGGGAGCGGTGAGGATTTCTGTAGGCGTTTCGCGATGAGAATCAGGGCAGCCATGGAACCCAGGTTGGGAGCAGCGTCGAGAGCGCTTCTACCCTATCTGGCCGTCTCCCTGCTCGTGGGCTTGACGTTGGCAGTTGCGATGACGGTGGCTAACTGGGAGAACCTGGGATGGTGCGGCGCTCTCGAGATGACAGGCGTGATGTTGTGGGTGAGCTTTGTGTTCAACGCCTTTCTCATGGTCCCAGTCGCACTGTCGTGGTGGATCCTCGTGATGAAGTGGCGCCCGGTTTTTTCAGGTCACTGGGCGACCTTCAGCCTAGCGGCTCTGATCGGCCTGGATCTCACATGGGTTCTCTGGAACCGGTTGGCAATGGTTCATCAATGGGCGTCGGTCAGGCCCTTCATCACCCATACGGGAATCGTCCAGTCGCTGGTGCTGGTCGCAGTTCTCGGGTTGCTGGTCGCGATTCCGTTTCTCCGGTTGCACGGAAGACCGAGGTCGGCATTGACGGCGAGCGTTGTCATCCTGCTCTCGGTCGTGATTGTCCTCATCTGGAACAGTTGGGAGGAGCGGCGAGAACGGCGTTACTCCCTGCAGAGAATTGCCAGTGCAGCCGGTATCTCAGATGTACCGGACGCGGTCGGCGTCCCAAAGCCTGCGAACGGCAAACTGGTCGTGCTCGGACTGGACGGTTTGTCGTGGAACGTCATGGTGCCGCTGCTGGACTCTGGAATGCTCCCAGCCCTGTCGTTTCTGATCCGACGAGGCGCCTTCGGTTATCTGGACAACGGCGACCAATCGCTGTCCCCGATCGTGTGGACCTCGATCTTCACTGGCCGGTCGCCGCAGAACCACGGAATCGATGGGTATCGAAAGCTCAACCTTCCCGTGTCCCGCCGTTCGGCCCTCGATCTGTTGTTGATCCCGCCGTCGATTGACAGTTTTTACGGCATCTCACACCTACTCAAGCGATTGCCATCGGCCGGTCTGTGGTGGTTCTCACACGCCGGGTCGAACGACCGCAAGGTGCCTGCGTTGTGGGAGATCGCTTCAATCTTCGGCCGCACCGTAGTCGTCGTCGACCCTTTGGCAAACCTTCCGGTGAAACCACTGAACGGCGCGGCGATCGACTTTCGGAGGACAAAGGACGCGTCGATCGCCACGTGCTATCCGGCGGATCTCTCGAAGAGATGGGAGATCAGGCCGATCCCACTAGCCACCGGTGCGACGGATGCCTCCTACAATCGGCTCGTAGATCGCGTGCTCTCAGGGCTCGACATTACGGTCGAGCTTGCGGGTGAGTACGATCCGGACCTGCTGGTCTACTACACCAACCTCCCCGACACCGTTTCACACATGAATTGGGACTTCTTCGCGCGTGACCGGTTCTTCCTCACTGATCTTCCCATCGACCTCACTGACGGCGGTTGGGAAAGCCTGGTGAGGAGCAACCTGGAGGACCGAACCTTTCGTGCCTACGTCCAGACCGATGCCATCGTCGGGCGCTTCATCGAGACCTACCCCGACGCCACGTACGTGATTGTTTCCGATCACGGTTGGACCTTCTCTGGTTACGAGCACTTCGGTTCCCCGGATGGGACCTTCATCGTTTCGGGTCCGGGCGTGCGGTCAGGCACGGGATTGTCCGGAATTTCGATCGTCGACGTCACGCCGACAGTTTTGGCCGCGATGGGAGTCCCATTATCGCGGGAGCTGGAGGGCACCGTTGTTCGCGAGGCTTGGCACACGGCGCCCGACGTGGTATCCGTCGAGCGGTATCCGCAACCCGAGAATGACGGGACCGGCGCGGTCGAGCTGAGTGGCGAGGAGCTCGAAAGGCTGCGATGGTTGGGCTATCTGGAGTGATTCCTCACGAGGCGCAAATGTGGCAATTTGAAGGAATTCCGGCGAAGGCGGTTGTTTGGATCCCGATCCGGGGTTAACCTCTCATATTGAAGATCTTTCGTGTCGTGAGGTGGAGCGGACCGCCGAAGGTGTTTTACGGTCGGGTATTTCCGCGGAATACAGTCCGCCCAGCGGATGATTCACCTACCGAAGGAGAAGTCCGAATTGAGCAGCTCCAACATACCTTCCTTCCACAAACTCTCAGTAGCGGAGCGGGTTCGTGCTGCCCGAGACCGCGGATTACTGTCGTCCCAGGATTACAAGGCTTTGATCGCCGGCCGCAACGTGCTCGATGTCACCAACGCGGACAACATGATCGAGAACGTCATCGGTGTCATGGGCCTGCCGGTCGGCCTCGGACTGAACTTCCTGGTCAATGGGCGAGACTATGTGGTGCCGCTGGCGGTCGAGGAGCCGTCGATCGTTGCGGGGCTCTCATTTGCCGCAAAAACAGCGCGGGCGGCCGGTGGTTTCACGACCTCGAGCACCGAACCAATTCTGATCGGCCAGATTCAGCTGGTCGACGTTCCGCATCCGACCAAGGCAAGGCAACAACTCGAGCGGCGTAAGGAGGATGTGCTCAACCTGGCCAACAGCCTCCATCCACGGATGGTGGCGCGCGGCGGCGGAGCAACCGACCTCGAGGTCGTGCTCCACCCAGCATCCCCTGACAACGTGGACATGATGGTTGTCCACCTGATGGTCAACACCTGTAACGCGATGGGTGCCAACTTGGTCAATACGATGTGCGAAGGAGTGGCCTCGTTCATCGAGAGCATTACGGGCGGCAAGGTCTTTCTCCGAATCCTATCGAATCTGGCAGACCGCTCACTGGCCCGGTCTTCGGTGAAGATCCCGGTGGAAGTTCTCGGCAACAACGGGTACGACGGTGAGCAAGTCCGCGACGGCATCGTTGTCGCGAGCCAGTTCGCCGCGATCGACTCCTATCGGGCGGCGACCCATAACAAGGGCATCATGAACGGCATCGACGCAGTCGCATTGGCGACCGGAAACGATTGGCGCGCGGTCGAGGCCGGTGCGCACGCGTACGCCGCGCGGGGGACGAAGTACTCGTCCCTGTCCCGCTGGTACAAAGACGAGGATGGAGACCTGGTCGGAGAAATAGAGCTCCCGCTCAGAGTCGGCATTGTGGGCGGCCCGATGCAGTCGAATCCGTCGGTCGACATGAATCTCCGCATCACAAAGGTCGAATCCTCACGAGAGCTGGCGGAAGTGATGGCAGCCGTGGGGTTGGCGCAAAATTTCTCCGCCCTTCGAGCACTGGCCACTGAAGGCATTCAGCGTGGCCACATGACACTCCATGCCCGCAGCGTGGTGACAGCGGCCGGAGCGCCGCCGGAAATTTTCGATACCGTGATCGAACGCCTGGTCGAGTCAGGCGAGATCAAGATCTGGAAGGCTGAAGAGATCATCGGACAGGTGTCGACCCAACTGGGCCACGACCTCGGCAAAGAAGAACGAGCCGATATGTCTGCGGGTCACGGCAAGATCATCCTCTTCGGCGAGCATGCGGTCGTCTACGGAAGCCGTGCCATTGCCGCTCCGGTTCCGCTCGCGGTGCGTGCTCGGGTGCGGGACGAGGAGGACGGTGTGTGGCTCGTGGTGCCGAGATGGGGCGTGGAGCAGCGCCTCCGCTCCGACTCCAGCAAGCGGCATTCCTTCGAGCAGTTCGCCGCTTTGACACTCGAGGAACTCGGGCTTACCGACCGACCCATGCGTGTCGAGGTTTACCCAGAGCTTCCGCGAGCGATGGGCCTCGGGGGCTCCGCGGCCGTTGCGGTCGCAATCATAAGGGCGCTCGACAGACACTTCGAACTCGGCCTTTCAGATGACGAAATCAACTCGCTCGCCTTCCGCTGCGAACAGGTGGCGCACGGTACCCCATCGGGGATCGACAACACCGTGGCCACCTTCGGACAGCCGTTGATCTACCGAAAAGGAGATCCGCCACAGTTCCATTCCCTCGAGCTACCGGAACCGATCACCTTCGTGATCGGGTTGACGGGTATCGAAAGCCTCACCGCCAAGATGGTGGCTCGCGTGCGAGCAGGCCGGGAGAGAAACCGCGACGTATACGACACCATGTTCAAGGGTATCGACGCCGTCGCCGGTCAGGCGATCGAGGCAATCAGGCACAACGATCTCGAACGCCTGGGTGAGCTGATGAACGTGAATCAGGGATTGCTCAACGGGCTTCAGGTCTCGAGTTGGGAGCTCGAGGAGCTGATTCAAATTGCACGCGAAAACGGTGCCCTGGGCGCGAAGCTCACTGGTGGTGGTGGTGGTGGTTCGATGATCGCACTGTGTCCGGACAGTTCTGCTGAAGTCATGAAGGCGATGCAGGACGCCGGCTACCAGGCCATGGAAGTCCGGATTGGCTGAGCCTTCCACGTCTTCAGAATTCGAGGTCGTCTCGAGCGAGGATGAAGAACTGATCCTGGTCGACCAATCCGATCGGGTGGTCGGTCACCTCCCGAAGGGCGCGTGCCACGACGGTGTTGGTGTTCTCCACCGCGCGTTCTCGATCTTCATATTCAACCGTGCCGGCGAACTCCTACTTCAGAAGAGGAGCTCGGAAAAACGCCTGTGGCCTCTCTTCTGGTCCAACAGCTGTTGCAGCCATCCCAGGTTCGGGGAGACCATGGGCGTGGCGGTCGAGCGGCGTCTCCAACAAGAACTCGGCATGCAAAGCGAACCCGAGTTCCTTTACACCTTCGAGTACCAGGCATCGTACGAGAACCTCGGGTCCGAGCACGAAATGTGCTGGGTGTACGCCGGCCTCAGCGACGACGAACCGCGACCACATCCCAACGAGATCGCCGACCATCGCTGGATCGACCCGGCGAAACTGGACGACGAGCTGCGCTCGGATCCGACGAGCTTCACGCCCTGGTTTCAGTTGGAGTGGCCACGGGTGCGCGAGACCTACCGATCCACCCTCGGATTATGAAAGAGCCCGCCCCAATCGGCGACAGCCCTCTTCGATCGCCTCATCATCGGCAAAGGTGAAGCAGAGACGCGCGAAGCGGTCTCCGGTCATCACCTCGCCAACCTGTTCGTCGACATCCGGATAGAATGCTCCGCCGGTTACGAACGCGACCTTTTCTTCAACCGCTCGATCGAAGAGCGCCTGGCTCGATCCTTTGGCGAGCTCCAGCCAGAAGAAAAAACCGCCCTGCGGTTCGTGCCACGACGCGAGACCGCCTGGAATATGCTTCTCGAGAGCCTCCTGCATGGCCCTGCTCTTGCGGGCATAGGTGGCAATGATGTGCTGCAAATGATCTTCGAGCAGGCCCCGGGCGCAGTATTCCGCGACCAGCGCCTGGGTGACGGTGGAGGTGCAGAGGTCTTCGCCTTGGCGCATCATGACCATCGATCGAATGAGCTCCGGGGCCGCGACCGACCACGCTACCCGAACACCGGGCGCAAGCACCTTTGAAAAAGAAGAGGTATAGATAATGTGTTTCCCATCGCCGGCGATGGACTTCAGCGTCGGCAGCCCCTCTCCAGAAAAACGGAGTCGACCGTAGGGATCGTCCTCGAATACCGGGATCATCTGCTCGTCGGCGAGCTCGACCAGCTGATGCCTTCGCTCGAGGCCCATGCAGGCCCCCGATGGGTTCGAGAAGTCAGGCACCGTGTAGATCAGCTTGGGGCGGTTACCGGTGTTGGCCACCACCTGTTCGACCACCTCGGGCAACGCCTCGACGACCATTCCATGGCCGTCGGTCGGAATGGTGGCGAATCGAGCACCCGCGTTGCGCAGGCAGTGGAGGGTGCCGGGATAGGTCGGCGCTTCGACCAGAACAACGTCACCCGGATCGAGAAGTGCGCGGGCCATGAGGTCGACCGCCTGCTGTGAACCCGACGTGACGAGCAGTTCGTCGGCTTCGGGGCGATAGCCGAAGCGCGTTTCCATCATCTCGGCAATCGCGTTGCGAAGCGGTGGGTAACCCTCGGACGCCCCGTATTGCAGCACCGTCCGTCCGTCTCGCCGGAGCACATCCGCGCAGGAGGCAAACCCGTCGACGGGAAACGTGTCCGGGTCGGGCAGGCCACCGGCAAAGGAGATCATTCCTGGCTGCTGAATGACCTGGAAGAGCTCGCGAATCGGTGATGGCTGCATCTTCCCGGCCAGCGCCGAAAAACGAAACAGAGAGTCCGTGTCAGTCGTCATAGCGCGGGGATTGTACTCTTACCGCCCGCCCGCCCGATACTGGATGCTGGATACGAGAATCTCGATCGGCCCGATCACCAAGGCTTGTGGCCGGAGGCTCGGGGCTTGAGCTCACGCGTTCCGGGTGCTCAGGTTGTTGAAGAAGACACCAAGTC
>JAJDNM010000034.1 GCA_022340665.1 Acidobacteriota bacterium
GGAGGCCGGCTGGTCCCCTTTCTGCTCGAATCGGGCTATCGAGTCAGATGTCTGGCGCGGAGCCCGAAGAAGTTGAAGGACAGAGGCTGGGCCTCCGAACCGAAGGTTGAGATCGTCGCCGGTGACCTGGTGAACACCGAAACGCTCGGGAAACAGATGCTCGGTTGCAGCGCCGCCTACCACCTCGCGCACTCGATGGTAGTTCGACGAGAGAGCCAGACCACCCAGGACGAGGAGCTCGCATATTGTTTCGCGCAAGCCGCCGCTCGAGCCGGGTGTGAGCGGGTTATCTATCTCGGTGGACTCGCGGAGGCTCGTGAGCATGCGAGCGCACGCTTGCGCTCGCGCACGGAAGTGGAGGCTGCACTCAGGTCGGGCCCAACTCCGGTAACGGTCCTTCGCGCGGGCACAATCATCGGCGCGGGTTCCGCGTCGTTCGAGATTCTGCGCTACCTGGTCGAACGGCAACCGGTGATGGTCGCGCCAAGCTGGGTAGGCCATCCATGCCAGCCGATTGCTGTTCGCAACGTCCTTCAATACCTCGTGTCGGCTCTGGAACGTGCGCCGTCGGCATCATGTTCATTCGACATCGGTGGACCCAAAGTCGTTCCCTACAGAGAGGTGATACAGCACATGGCGAAGGCCCTGGGCCTTCCTCGCCGGCCTGTCCTGCCGGTCCCGCTGATGACCGCGCGAATGGCTGCCCTCTGGATTCATCTCGTGACGCCGGTGAGCTATGGAACTGCGTTGCCCCTCGCGGACGGTCTCCAGATCGGAGCGGTGTGCCGCGACGAAAGCGCCCAACGTTCGATGCCGCAGCGGCTGCTCGGTGTTCGCGAGTCGATTGACGATGCGCTCGGTAAGGTGGCCGCGGGTGCGGTGGAGACCTCGTGGACCGACGCTGGGCTGATTTCAGGCGACCCTGACTGGGCAGGGGGGACCGTATTCGTGCATCGAGAAGAAACCGAGGTCGTCGCGTCAGCGGAAGACCTGTTCCGCAGCGTCTGCAGGATCGGCGGTCGCCACGGCTGGTATGCGGCGGATTCCCTGTGGAGGCTTCGCGGACTCATGGATCGGGTGATAGGCGGACCGGGGCTCGATCGGGGCCGAAGGAGTCCTGATCAGATTCGACACGGAGATGCTCTCGATTTCTGGCGTGTCACCGAGATTGAGCCCAACCGCTCTTTGATCCTGCGCGCCGAAATGAAGGTCCCCGGAGAGGCCATCCTGGAATTTCGAATGTGGCCGATGGAGTACCGGCCTGGCATGACCGTGCTCGAGCAGACTGCTCGCTTCACACCAAAGGGCCTGACGGGGGTGTTGTACTGGTATTCCGTGTTGCCCTTCCACGGCATCGTCTTTCGCGGGATGATCGACGGCATTCGTCGCGCGGCAGAGAAGCGGGCTGCCGCCAATTCCGGTGACCCCCGTGTCTCGAGTTGAGTGCGCGGCCAGGTGAAGGCCCGCAGAGGCGGGGGTGACTCACGTCTTCGGAATGAGAAAGACCGTCTGGTTGCCTCCCGAGGAGGTCGGGAAAGGTCACGGGCACCAAAAAACCCCCTCCACGTGGGAGGGGGTCGATGGATCGCCTTGGCGGGCGAGGCTATTTACCAACCGCCGCGGTGGCCGCCGCCACCACCGCCACCACGCCGGTCCTGGGCCACGTCGACCCGGATCGGTCGGCCGTCCAGCTGAAAGCCGTTCATCGCCGATATCGCCTTGTCGGCAGCCTCGTCATCGGAGAAGGTAACGAACCCGAAACCACGCGAGCGGCCGGTGTCGCGGTCCGTGATCACCTTGGCCTCGGTGACCTCGCCGAACTGCGCGAAAGCCTCGTGCAGCCCTTCGTTGGTTGTATCCCAGCTCAGACTTCCTACGAACAGTTTCTTGCTCATCGCTCCCGTTTTCCTTTCGGGGCTTCGCCGCCCCTCCGTCGCTCGGTTTCGGCAAATCTTCCATTTTGCCGTTTCGCCGGACGCCCCGCTGGCATCCACAAAGGCGCACCAATATACATGGGAATTGCGGGTTTTCGGCCGAGATGTCGCTAGCCACGCTGGCAGCAATCACGGGGTTGTCGCGGTGGTGGCCGGCGGGTAGCCGCATGCCGTCAGGAGAGTCGTGACGAGCTCGAGGCGCGTTCGCAAGGCGTCCGGGTTCTCGTCGAGGCGTCGCACGCGCGGTGACCACCGGATGTCGATCCGATTCGGATGGACGTGAACGCTCTCGAAATTCTCACTTGTGGCAAGGGCGCGTAACGCTTTGCGCACGGACTCAGTACCGAAGAGCGATCGCAGGCTGCCTTCATCGCTGCCGGCAAAGCGGAGGAGCGCATCGAGCTCGCGATCACTGATCTCGAAATCCTTGACGAGGCCGATTTTGGCCAGCAGCCGGCTGCCGGGTTTTTCGATCTCGGCGGTCCAGCGGCCCGGAGCGGCAATCGACATCTTCAGGGTGGCGCCTCCGCGGTCGTACTGCGAGGGATACTGAATCAGGTAACGGCACGAATATCCTCGGTACATGCCGTCGACCGCGCCGCGAAGAAACCCGCCGTGCCGCGATGTGCCGAGCTCGAATGCAGGGCCCAGGAGCTCGGCCCGCCGCTGCCCCTTTCTCAGGAGCAGAAAGCCGGCGAGTGTGAGACCGGCCGTCACGACGGCTGCGACCAGGGCGATGTGCATCGTTGCCGGATCCATGTCACGAACATCAGTGTAACCGGTGGTCGGTGTCAAGGGGCTCCGCAGTACCGATCGCGCTTCCTCGGGCTACAATGCATCGCCATGAATGATCTCGAGAGACTTCGCGGCAAGCTGGACGAGGTTGACCGGCGCCTGCTCGAGGCGCTCGGCGACCGGCTGAAGACGGTGGCAGAGATTGCGCGGGTCAAGGCCACGGGCCTGTCCTTTCTCCGTGACCACGACCGCGAGTCGGAGCTCCTGGAGCGGGTCGAGGGCTGGGCCAGAGAGCTCGGGCTCGACGGTTTCCGGACCCACGAGATCTACCGCGAGATCATCGCCATGTCGCTCAAGGCGCAGGAGGAAGCGCTGCTCAAGCGCGAGCAGGTGGAGCGCTCTGCTCGCGGGGCGCACCGGGTCGCATTTCAGGGTATCGAGGGGTCCTACAGTCAGCTGGCAGCTCGAAAGTACTTCGCTGTGCGGTCCGAGGGCATGGAGTTCGTCGGCACGCGGACGTTTTCCGAGGCGTTGACCCTGGCCGAAAGCGGAGAGGTGGGCTATGCATTCCTGCCGGTGGAGAACACCACCGCAGGCTCCATCAACCAGACCTACGATCTGCTGCGCCAGACGGCTCTCTCGATTGTTGGTGAAGAGGTGCTTCACGTGCGCCACCGGCTTCTCGGGCTACCGGGTGCGAAAGAGGAGGGCCTGCGACGCGTGCTGTCCCACCCGCAGGCGCTGACCCAGTGCTCGCGCTTCCTCGGGTCGTTGGAGGGCGTCGAACTGGTGGCATTCGTGGACACTGCCGCCGCGGCTCGAGAGGTGAGCGGCTCCGATGATCTGTCGCAAGCTGCCATCGCCAGTGCCGAGGCCGGAGAGATCTACGGCCTGACGGCGCTTCGCGACGGAATTGCGGATCAGGAGGAGAACTGGACGCGATTCGTCGTCATTTCGGGCCTCGAGATCGAGCTCGACCCGCGCATTCCGGCAAAGACCTCGCTGGTGTTCACGACCCCTCACAGGGAGGGAGCGCTGGCCCACTGTCTTCAGATTCTCGCCGAACACGGAGTGAACCTGACCAAGCTCGAATCACGGCCCGTCCCGCAGCGCCCCTGGGAGTACCTCTTCTACGCCGACATCGAGGGATTCGTGGGGTCGGAGAGCACGAGACTGGCCGTCGCCGAGCTTCGGCGCGAGTGCCCGTATCTGAGGGTCCTGGGGAGTTACCCTGCGCGCACCACGGCCGACGGATCGGTTGATAGATTCTCGGAGGACGGCGTGTGATCCGCGTCAGCCGACTTTTCATTTACCCGATCAAATCGTGTCGTGGCGTCGAGGTGGGCGAAGCCCGGGTGGGCGCTACCGGTTTCGAGCACGACCGGCGGTGGATGCTCGTCGGTGGAGACGGTTCGTTTCTCAGCCAACGCGAATATCCGCGAATGGCGCTGGTCAAAGTCCGGGTTGGAGAGGACCGGCTCAGCCTGGCGGCCCCGGGTCTCCCGGCGTTCGAGGTGGGGTTCGGCGAAGAACCGCGGCGGAGCAGTCGAGTCACCGTGTGGGACGACGTCTGCGAAGCCGTCGACGAGGGTGAAAAGGCTGCTCGTTGGTTCTCCGAACACCTCGGTGTTTCCGCTCGACTCGTGCGGCTGGCCGACGACGATGCGCGGCCGCTGAGCTCACCTGCGGCCCAGCCAGGAGATCGCGTTTCCTTTGCAGACGGCTTTCCGTTTCTCCTCCTTTCACAGGCATCGCATGACGGCCTCAACCGTCGATTGTCGCTTCCGGTGCCCATCGATCGATTCCGGGCGAACATTGTGGTGGATGGCTGTGAACCCCACGCCGAGGACCGGTGGGATCAGGTCCGCGTCGGTGAGGTGGAGTTCAAGGTCGCGAAACCGTGTGCCCGCTGTGTCATCACGACCGTCGATCAGGCGACCGGGGAACGGGGCCGGGAGCCCTTACGAACACTCTCGACCTATCGGACGCGGGACGGCCAGGTGCTCTTCGGCCAGAACCTGGTGCACCGGGGTTCGGGGATCGTCCGGCTTGGCGACCCGGTGGAGATACTCGCCGATATCCGAAACCGATGATCAACCTGCGACAGTTGCTACAATGACTACATGCAAGAGCAGACCATAATGGCATCGAGATCAGCAAGGGTGTCTCAGGTGGGTTGGGTCGGTCTGCTCTGCAATCTGGCATTGGCGGCCGGCAAGGCGGCCGCCGGCATCGCCGGTAACAGCCAGGCGGTGCTCGCCGACGCCCTTCACAGCTTGACCGATTCGGTGACCGATGTTGCGGTAATCCTCGGTGTCAAATATTGGACGGCGCCCGCCGACGAGGACCATCCGCACGGCCACGGGCGGATCGAGACCCTGATTACGGTGGCGATCGGCCTGGTCGTCGGTGCGGTGGCTGTCGGCATGGGTGCGCACGCCATCCGGGGTCTGCGCAGCGATGTCCTGATCGTTCCCTCAGGCGTGGCACTGGGCGTGTCACTGGCCTCGATAGCGATCAAGGAAGTTCTGTACCGATGGACCGCCAGGGTCGGACGCGAAGTGAAGTCACCGGCTCTGGTGGCCAACGCGTGGCACCATCGATCGGACGCGATCTCCTCGATACCCGCGGCGGTGGCGGTTGGGGTGGCTCTGATCGATCCGGAGTGGGCCGTGGTCGACAGGGTCGGTGCGGTGGTTGTGTGCCTCCTGATCCTGCAGGCGTCGTGGCGCATTCTTCGTCCCGCGCTGGACCAACTGGTTGACACCGGGGCGCCGACAGCCGCTCGGAAACGCATCGAAGAGCTTGCTTTGGAGGTCGACGGCGTGGAAGACGCCCACGCTGTGCGCACCCGGTACGTCGGATCGGAGCTGGCGGTGGATCTGCACGTGGAGGTGGATGGCGGGCTCAGCGTCGGCGAGGGTCACTCGATCGCGGTTGCGGTGCGCAGGAAGCTGCTCGAGAACGGTCCTGACGTGACGGACGCAGTGGTCCAGATTGAACCGCACAAGCTGCCGACCGGGAGCTGAAGGGGTTCGGGCTGGGTGGGCTCGTCATCATCAGGTGCCACCATGAAATCGAGTGGTCTGGGATTTTCAGCGTCGGGCGCGGTTGTGTGGCTTACCGTTGTTGCCCTGGCGGTCTCCTTCGGGATTGGTGGATACGGCCTGATCGAGCCTGACGAGGGCCGCAACGCCGAGGTCGCACGCGAAATGGCGGCGACCGACAATTACGTGTTGCCGCACCTCAACGGGCTGCCGTATCTGGACAAGCCAGTTCTCTATTTTGCCGCGGTCGCCGGGATGGTCGAGTTCATGGGTCCGACCGAGCTCGCTGCACGAAGTGTGTCCCTCATGTTCGGCCTGGCGACGGCAGCCCTCGTTGGGGGGTTCGCCTATCGACGATGGGGCCTCGACGCGGCTGTGGTGGCCGCCACTGCGGCCGCCACCGCACCGCTCGCGCTCGGTCTGTCGCGGGTCGTGATCATGGACTCGATGTTGAGCTTTTTCGTGGCCCTCGCCCTCATGGCTTTTTTCATCGCAATCGAGAAACGAAACGGCGCTGAGGAATTGGCAGCGGGCGGCCGGACCTCGATGTACTGGACCCTGGTCGCGTGGGCGGCAATGGGGCTCGGCGTGCTGACCAAAGGTCCGGTTGCGATTGCGGTTCCACTTCTTGCAGCGACCGTCTACGGCATTCGAAGACGCTCCCTGCGTACCGTGTGGCACCCGTTCGGTTTTGTGACGATGTTGATCATCGTTCTGCCGTGGGTGTGGGCCGTCTTGCGGGAGGTTCCGGATTTCTTCAGGTATGTCGTCGTTACCGAGACGTGGGCGAGAATGACTACGGATGAACTCGGTCGGACAGAGCCTTTCTGGTTCTTCGTACCGGTCCTGTTGTTCGGTGCCTTCCCGTGGTCGTTCCTCGTGCTGTCGAATCTGCGAGCGAATTTGATTCCGGACGACCCTGACGACCGTTGGATCCGCCTCTATCTGTGGTTGTGGATTGTGTTACCGCTCGTGTTTTTCTCTCTTGCGCGCGGCAAACAGGAGCAATACGTGCTCCCCCTGATACCTGCGGTGGCGCTCCTGATCTCAGGCCAGTGGTCGGATCGCCAGAGAGGGGTTCGCGTGGCCGCATCGGCGTGGGCACTTCTCGGCCTGGCGGCATTGTTATATGCCTCTCTCGGAATGCCGGGTCTCGATACCTCGCGGGTTTCAGCTGCGGTGGCTTCGCGGACGGCGATTTTCTTCGGTGTGGTGGCACTGGTTGGGGCGTGTGTGGCCGGGTTCGGTTCTGTCGCGCGGTATTCTCTGGCGGTTATTGGCTTGGCATTTCCGCTGATGATGCTCCCAGTTGCCAGCTCCGTTCTGATGAAGGAGGTGGCGGCGAGTCGATCGACACGAGGTCTGGCGGCGGCAATCGAGGATCACCTGACACCGCTCACCCAACTGCTGTGGATCGAGAGCTACGCACCTGGGATGTCGTTTTATCTGGAGAGGCCCATCCCAGTGGCGTCGATTGACGGTAATGAGCTTCGGAGCAACTACATCCTTGGTCACGCGGAGGCATACTTCGACGAAGCGGGTGTGATTCGGCCGCTGGCTTCTGCGTGGCGGGAAATGGCGGCCTGCAACGGGCCGCAGTTCTTCCTTTTCGGCGTCAAGAAGCCAGATCTCCGGAAAGCGGCCGAGGCGGCAGGTTGGCAGCAGTTGACCAAAAACCGACGCTGGATGGTCTATGGTCCGGATTGCAGCCGAGAGACCGGGTCGGCCAGCGAACCGCCCGGCCGAGAAACGGTGGTGAATTGATGCCTGGAATCAGAGAGTTTGCGAGCGTGGCTCGTGCCCCTTTTCTGCTACTGCCCCCGACGCTGGTTGCTTCGGGTGCTGCGGCGGCCGCTTGGGACGGAGCATTCTCCTGGACGCGAACCTTCCTTGCCGCTGTAGGTCTGGTGGCTCTGCACATGGCGGTCAATATTTTCAACGAGTGGAGCGACATGCGCACCGGGATCGACCTCGAGACCGAGCGCACGCCGTTCTCCGGCGGCAGTGGGACTCTGCCGGCCAGCGGTATGAGCCTGCGGACAGCCCTGGTCTTCGGCCTGGTCTGCAGCAGCGTCGGGCTCGCCATCGGGTTGTGGTTCGTGTCGAAAGTCGGGTGGGTGCTGGTGCCGCTGATGATTGCGGGGGCGGTGTCCGTGCTCGCTTACACCGATTTTTTGGCGCGGATCGGGATCGGCGAACTGGCGGCCGGCTTCGGACTCGGTGCGGGACCGGTGATCGGCAGTGCACTCGTGCAGGGCGGAGGGTGGAGTCACGCTGCCGTTGCTGCGTCGATTCCAGCATTCTTCATGACGTTCAATCTGCTTCTCCTGAACGAATTCCCTGATGAGGAGGCCGACCGCAAAGGCGGGCGGCGAAACCTCGTGATTCTCTTCGGGAGGAAGTCGGCGGCCCGGATCTACGCTCTCGCGGGGTGTGCAACGCCCGCTTCGGTCGCGAGTGCGGTGGTCGTCGGTATTCTTCCGCCGATGTGCTTGACCGCGGCTTTGCCGTCACTTCTATTGACCAAGCCGCTCAAGTGGGCCTTCACCGATCCGTCGCAGTCGGTGCCCATTCCTGCCCTCGGCGCGAATGTCGTATGGAATCTGGCGACGAACACGCTCTTGGCGTTGGCTCTGGTTGTGGCGATACTTTTTCGGAGTTAAGAGTTAAGAGTTAAGAGTTAAGAGTTGAGAGTTGAGAGTTGAGAGTGGAGAGTGGAGAGTACTTCCTGCCCGTCCCAATGGGACCGGGAGGGTGGGTGGGAACTCTCAACTCAAAACTCACAACTCAAAACTGCCGAAGGCTACGCGCTCCTGACCCCGTACCGCACCACCCGATTCCTCCCCTTGCTCTTGGCCCGATACAGGGCTCTGTCGGCCGCTTGTAGAACTGCCTCTGTGCCGACCGCCCGGGCGGAAGGTCCGGCAAAACCGATGCTCACAGATACGTTGATCAGCTTCGGAGATCGACTCTGTTTGCGCGGAGGATCGGGTTTCTTTCGTGGGCGGTTGGGCCCCCGAAGGGCGAAACGCCGGTTGGCGATCGCTTCCCGTACGTTCTCGAGCGGATCCGCGGCGCCCGACGGTTTGGTGCCCGGGAAGACGATCGCGAACTCCTCACCGCCGTAGCGATAGGCCTTTCCGCCGCCACCGACCTTCTGCAACTCGGTCGCGACCATGCGCAACGCCTGGTCTCCCGCGGCGTGGCCGTGGCGATCGTTGAATCGTTTGAAATGGTCGACATCGGCCATCGCAATCGTGTAGTCGCCGTTGAGAGTGCGGAGCGCTTCCTCCAGCGCTCGTCTTCCGGGAAGGCCGGTGAGCTCGTCGTGATAGGCGAGGCGATAGGAATCCTCGACCAGTCCGGTCAGCAGCACGAGCTGTGCGGCGGTGAAGCCGAGGGTCGCTGCGTGGGGTCCTCTCCAGGAGAGCAGGGCGATGGAAGCAGCCACGATCACCCACAGCAGCGAACCCTCGAAAGTGGTGCGGCGGGCCGCGAAAGCCAGGGCGATGAATGCGCCAGCTATCAGAAAAACGAGTCGTGAGAAATCGGGCGATGTGAGGAGCTCACCGATGCTTCGGACAAGGCTGTTACCCGCTTCCGAAGGCACCAAACCGGCGACCTGTCCGACGAGGACCGCCTGGAGAACGACAATCGCTGCCAGAAGGAGGATCGTTGGCCCGGTGATCGGTTGCTCTGGAAGCAGCGAGAGCAGCGCCAGAGTGATCGGCAAGAAGAACGACAGGGTGGCGAGGCCGACCTCCGAAGACGGGTCTGCCAACGGGCCGCGGGAGAGGAAGTTCGCGAGCGCGACGGCGAGTGCGGCGATCACCAGCCGACCACGCCGGAACCTCCACCCGAGAACCAGCAGGAGAACCGCGAGGAACTCGGCGAGCACGTTGGTTATCGGTCGTTGCGCCTCCGGCAGGCCGGAGATGCCAGCGATCCAGGCCGCCAGAACCGGCAGACCCCCAACGACCATCGTGATCTTGCCGGCGCCCCTCATCATTCAATTGTAAGTTCGATAGTGGAGGCTTCAGGAAAAATGCGGGTTCAGCGCCGCCAACGCATCCGAACGAGATAGGTGTCGCCGGTGCGGGTCGACCACAACATGTTCTCATCATCCGGAAACTCGAGATCGTAGACGGTGGATTTTCCGCCTTCGGTCGTGACCTCGATGCGCGAGCCTCTGAGCAGCTTGTAGCTGGCCCATTCCTCGCCGTTCAGGCTGATGAAGGTCTCGGAGAAATTGTACGAGTCGGTGTTGGTGAAATCCATCTCGACCTTGTGCCAGTCGCCCTGAATGCGTACGTTGTTGTTCGAGAGCACGGCAATGGTGTCGCGATTGGACCACAGCCACGCCGCGCCCACAGCCAGGACTACCAGGATGAACAGCCGAGTCAGGAAGGATTTCACGTGTTTTCTCCTTGCGCAGGCTGCTGGACCGCATATCTGTTATACACCAAGAGCCCGATCGCCGTCGTGATGGCGAGTCCCGCGAACAGCACCCACATGACACCCGGCCGGTCGACTCCGTATGGACCGTAGTGCTGATAGGCGAGGCCCGAAAGAAGGCCTCCAAACAGGTTGCCAAGAGCGACGCACCAGTAAAAGTAACCCATGTACATGCCGACTTTTTCAGGGGGGGCGATACGCCCCGCGTACTCCTTGGAGCGCGGACTGGCCAGCATCTCGCCAACCGAGAACACGAGAACCGCCGCGACCACCACCCAGCCGGTCGCACCGGCGAGGTAGATCAGGAAGCTGACAACGGTTACTGTAACGCCGAGAATGATGCTGGTGAGGGGCGACCTGCGGCGCACCAGATAGGCGATGAAAACCTGGAAGCAGATGATGCCGAAAGCGTTGAGGTTGATGATGTACTCGGGCTTGATCTGACCGTTCTCGAGGAGGGCCCGGCTCCAGTTCGTGATATCGGCGCCGACCAGGCTGGCGAAGCCGGTCAACGCGGCGAGCAGATCTGATGTGTCGATGTAATCGCGGATGTACTCGGGCAGGGTCATGAAGATCTGGTTGAAAGAGGTCCAGAAACCGGCCATCAGGAGCAGGAAGATCAGATAACGTCCCTCCCCGACCTTCATCGGCTGCAGCAGCCACGGCGCCGACTGATCTTTGCCTGCGGCCCGGAGCACCATGTCGAAGAGGAGGTTGAACCCGAGCCATGTCGCTGCAAGCGCTCCCACCAGCGGGAAGCTCCACCATTTGGACCCCATCACCAACATGACCAGAAGGCCGGCGACGAGCACAAAGAAACGGGCGTTACCCACGACGCCGATCATTCCGGAAAAGACCTCCCTGAGACTCCGTTGGCTTTCTGCCTGGGCGTCTCGAGGCGGTTCCCTATAGAGGGCGATGCAGGTGAGGCCCATGATGATGATCCAACTGGCGGAAGCCCAGAAGACGTACTTCCAATCCCAGCCGCGAACAATGCCGGCGACGATCGGGCCGATGAATCCCCCGATGTTGACCATCATGTAAAAGATGCCGAATCCCATCGATCCGGTTTCCTCGTTGGTTGTCTTGACAACGGTCGATATGACGACCGGCTTGAACATCCCGTGGCCGACCGCCACCAGGAAGTAGACCGAGAGAAATCCCCAGAAGGTGCGCGGTGCAGCGAGCAGTATGTAGGCCGGAGCCATTACGACCGCCGAAGCGAGGAACATACGTTTGTAGCCGAAACGGTCGGCAAGGGCGCCGAAGACAGCCGGGAAGAGGTACAGGAAGAAGGTTGCGAGCCCCTGAATCACCCCGCGGTCTTCAGAGCTGAAACCGAGGCCGCCGTCGGCAACACTGTTGGTGAGATAGAGGGTGGATACCGCGTAGAAGCCGTACCAGCCCATGCGCTCGAAGATCTCCATTGCGTTGGCGGTCCAGAAGGACTGTGGGAATTGTCGCCAGACGGACTGTGTCTCGGTCACTCGGTGTCTCCCAACGCGCTCTGCGCCACGTCACCGTACGGAGACTGCATGCGGGTGTCAATTGGTGTAGGACCAGACCTCGGGCTTCTCTTGTGACAAATCACCACCCGAATCGGGTAACTCCTCCGGGCTCGATGTCGTACATTGACCAAGCGAGTCGATTCATGGTGACCTTTGTATCTTTATTCCTCTGGCTGATGACCGGGGAGCAGCCGGTCAGGGTAGCGGTCGACCCGACGGTAGCGTCGGTCGAGATTCTGCTCGATGGACAGAGCATCGGGGTCGCGACCGATCCGGCTTGGCAGGTCACAGCCGATTTCGGCCAGCGCTTGCGACCTCACGAACTGGTTGCGATCGCGCGGGACGAATCCGGCCGAGAGGTCGACCGCGAGGTTCAGGTGATCAACCTCCCTCGACCGGAGGCGGAGGTCGAGCTGGTGTTCGAGGAAGGAACGCCAGAGGCGCCGACGTCGTTGCGAGTGATCACTGTGAGCGCCGAACGGCTCGAGCCGCTCGCGGTTTTTGCCACCTTTGACGGTGTGATGCTGCCGAAGGAGGGTGACGGACGTTTTCGTCTGCCACCGTACGATCGCCGGCAGATGCACCTTGTTTCCGCCGAAGCGTATTACCCGGACGGGATCACCGCTCGACGTGATGTCACGTTCGGAGGCACCTACGGCGGCAGGATTGCCACCGAGCTCACTGCCGTACCGGTGACCGTCGATAAGCGACGAGATCTGCGTGCCGGGGATCTCGGGGGACTGCTCCGGGCGCGCGGCGAGGTTCTCAGTGTTGCCGCCGTGGACCGTCCGGGCGGGCGGGTCTATTTCGTGCGTGATCATTCGGCATGGCCGGCTCTTCGCAGGACCGGCTACCAGTTGGATCGGCGCCGGCACACGACTCGTATGAGGTTCAACAAATTGCTCTCCAACATGGCGCAGGGTCCCGGAGCCATATCGGAAATCCCGTCTCAGAAAGAGAGATTTTACCTGATCGTTCCCAACCCGGCCTTTACCCGAGGCCTGGCACTTTATCCGATTCTCCAACCCTTCAATATCGACCGCTGGGGGCTGCCGTGGCTGGCCACCCACCTGGTGAGCAACGAAGCCGCGATACCAGGACAGCGACTGCCCGATGCGGTGGCCGTGGCGGCGCTCCGGGCGGCGGGTGACGGCTGTCCTCGCGCCGTGGTGTTGGTGCTGGGCGGGGATGGGTTTGAGGCGGGCAACTATGGCGCCGTAGCTGTGCGCGAGTACCTGAGGACCCTCAAGGTGCCGCTCTACGTGTGGAGGGTCGCCGGTGAACCGATCACGCCCTGGGGTCGGGCGGAGATCGTCGACAGCACCCACTCACTGTCCGGGGCCTCGAAGGGTCTTCTCAAGGATCTCCGTCGCCAGTGGATCGTGTGGGTCGAGGGGCTCCACCTGCCGAATGAGATCGAGATCGATGAAAACCGTTTCGGGATCCGTCTCGCAAACTGAAAAGGGGGCCGCAACGGTCACCCGGGCATTGGAACATCTGGGTTGATTGCGCTCAGTTGCGGGTCGGCTGGCCTGCAGGACCCGCCACCGCAAAATTCAACAGGGCGACGATGATCGCCGTCAGCTCGTGTTCGAAATCGAAATGATAGACCTCGAGACCGGGTACCGAAAAAGAGCTGTCGATTGAAGCAGGATGGCTTCCTGCCCACGACAGCCCTGCGACAACGGCTTCGATTCGAACAAGGAGGCGAAGCGCACCTGCCTCGTTCAGGCTCTCAATACGCTCGGCCATGGCGGGAGCCAGGGAGGACATCATTCGACGGTGGCGATGCCGGAACGCTGTCGTGGTTTCGAGATCGATGTTTGGAATGATGGTGGAGTGGAGAAGCCCGTGGAGGCGAACCAGTGTGGCTTTCGAGACCAGCGTCGAGGAGATGGCACGGGCCGCGGCGGGGATTTGAACGGTTCCTGCGTCCTCCCTGGCGAGGGCCTCGATCTCTGCGTACCAGGTGCCGAGTTGCTGCTCGAAGAGGCGGAGAAAGAGCTCCTCCTTGGTTCGGAAGTAGAGGTAAAGAGTTCCCTTGGCGATGCCGGCGCGTTCGGCAATTCTCTCCATCGAGATGTCGCCGTAGGACCAACCTTGGAGGAGCTCGCCGGCGGATGCAAGGATCTGTTGGCGGCGGGCTTCTTTTTCCACCGCCCCGGTGGCCCGGCGTTTACCCATGATGATTCTTGATTGAACTGACCATAAGTCATTTATAAACGACTATTGGTCATTTTTCAAACGAGGAGTATCCCCCCCAGTGCGGATTCGTCCTGGCGCGTGCCAAGGCTGTGCCTGCACAGGAGGTTTCGAGGCATTCGCAGCGATGCCAGACCTTGACACGGTGCGTGGGTCGTTCAAACATGAATGAGTGCTCATTCACCGGGAGGACACATGCCGGAGAGCCAGAAGAGCCGTGAGTTGACGCCCCGCGAACAGAAACGAAACCGGATTCTCCGTGCGGCTATCGAGGTCTTCGCATCGAAGGGCTATTTCGCGGCACGCATGACCGACGTCGCCGCCGAAGCTGATGTGGCGGACGGCACTTTGTACCTCTACTTCGAGGGCAAGGAGCACCTGTTGATGTCGATCTTCGACGACGTTCTGGGACGCTTCATCGACCATCTCGATGCTGAAATATCAGAACTGACTGATCCGATCGAGAAGCTCGCGGTGATGGTCCGGCTCCACCTCGAGACCGTCGGACGAGACCGTGCGCTGGCCAACCTACTCCAGATCGAAACCAGACACTCACGCCGATTCATGAGCCTTTTCACCCGTGGTAAACTCGGCGAGTATTTGAATCGGGTGCGCGACATCATAGTGGAGGGCCAGGAGTTGGGCGTGTTCCGAGGAGATATCAGTCCCGGACTCGCCACCAATCTCGTCTTCGGTGCGGTCGACGAGCTTGTCACCAGCTGGCTGCTGGCCGAGCATCCAGGTGACCTCCTGCGCCACTACCGACCGCTGGTCAGCATGTTGACCGACGGCATTTCACCCTGTCGCCATCACGGGGGAGAGCAACCATGACCGAGAAGACTGTCCTCGATCTGTACCGGTGCGATTTCGAAAACCCGAAGGAAGAGCACTATTTTCACTACACCCTCGACGGCCACACCACGACCAGCACCGAGGAGTTCTTCAGCAACACGGCGGGACTCGCGGTCGGCCTCGAAAAGCTCGGCGTCGGCCGTGGCGACCGAGTGATGCTGTTGACGGACAACCGACCGGAGTGGCACATGGTGGATCTCGCCACAGTCGATCTCGGCGCCGCCGACGTGCCGGTGTACGGCACGCTGACTCCGTCCAAAATCGCTTACCAGGTCAAAGACTCCGGCTCCAAGATCGCGATTGCTGAAAACGCAGAGCAAATGGCGAAATTCCTGCAAATTCGCGATGAGTGTCCGACTCTCGAGCACGTGATCCAGATCGATGGCCCGTGTGCGGCTGGCGTGTTACCGCTGGCCGAGGTCATTGATACCGGGAGATCGGGAGAGTCGGAAGACCTTTTCTGGCAACGCGCCGAGAGAGTCGCTGCCGAAGATCTCCTGACCCTGATCTACACCTCGGGCACCACCGGCAACCCCAAGGGCGTGGCGCTGACCCACGAAAACCTGGTGCAGAACGTTCTCCCATCTGCAGAGAGGGCCGCGGTCGATCGTGACGATTTCTGTCTCGAGTTCCTGCCCCTGTGCCACGTATTCGAGAGAATGCTCGGCTACCTTTACATGTACAAGGGAGTCACCAAGGCATACTGCTCCGTCTACCACGTCGGTGACCTGGTCGCCACGATCAAACCGACGGTCTTCGCGAGCGTGCCGCGAATTTACGAAAAGGTCTACGACAAGGTCAACGACAAGGTGAACAACTCGCCTGCCGTGCGCCGCGCGTTGTTCAACTGGGCGCTGGGAGTCGGCCGCAAGGCGTATCCCGAGAGACTTGCCGGGGGCGATCCCGGCGGGATCTCCTACCGGCTTGCGGATGCTCTCGTGCTGTCGAAGGTGCGGGAGGCCCTTGGTGGTCGGCTGCGGTTCTGCGTCTCCGGGGGCGCGCCACTGCCGCTGTTCATCAACGAGTTCTTCCACTCGGTCGGCATCCGGATCCTCGAGGGCTATGGCCTCACCGAAACCTCTCCAGTGATTTCAGTCAACGGATTCAGCGGTGGAGAGACGCGTCTGGGAACGGTGGGTCGCGCGATTTCGAACGTCGACGCCAAGATAGCCGAGGACGGCGAGCTGTGCGTCAAAGGGCCGTCGATCATGAAGGAATACTGGAACCTGCCGGACAAGACGGCCGAGGTTTTCGATGCGGACGGTTACTTCCTGACAGGTGACATCGCGGAAATCGACAGCGAGGGTTTCATCCGCATTACCGATCGAAAGAAGGACCTGATCGTGACCGCGGGTGGCAAGAACATCGCCCCGCAGCCGATCGAGGCAGAGCTCAAGCGCTCGCCGTTGGTCGACAACGCGGTGATCATCGGCGACCGGAGGCCGTACCTGGTTGTATTGCTCTCACCCAACACCGAAGCCGTAGAACAGTGGGCTGAGAACGAAGGCGTCACCTACTCGTCGATCGGGGAAGTCACCAGCAATCCGAAGCTTGCCGAGGCTTTCGCCGAGGTCGTGGAAAACACCAACAATGGCCTCGCGAGTTACGAGCAGATCAAAAAGCACGCGATTCTGCCGCTCATGTTGTCGATCGAGGATGGGACCCTGACCCCGACTCTCAAAGTCAAACGGCGAGTCGTGGAGAAGGAGTACCTGGACCTGATCGAGAGCCTGTACGAGGGCTAGCTGTGGCGTCTCACAAGGATGGTCAGTGAAAGGCAGAATCTGACAACCGCTACAGGCGTTCCACCACCAGAAGCGTGGCATCATCCTCCAGCGACCCGCCTCCGGTGTGGTTTTCCACCGCCCGGAGGATCTCGTCGCAGAGATTCTCGGCGGTAGGTTTTTCGACCGCGGCGGTCACCTCAGCGACCCGCTGAACCCCGAACTCCTCCTCGTGCGAATCTTCCGCCTCCGTGAGACCGTCCGTATAGAGCACCGCCAGATCACCAGGCTCCAGCCGCGCGGCAGATTCCGTGTACTTCGCCGAGTCGAGGATGCCGAGCGGCAGCCCGCTGCTCGTGAGCTCCTCGATCGAACCATCGGCCCGCCTGATGAGGATCGGGAGGTGGCCGGCGTTCACGGCTCGCAGCGAACCGTCGCGATCGATACTGACCATGGCCAGGGTCGCGAATCGATTATCGGCGGTGGCTCCGAAAAGGTAGGCATTGATGCGTTCTGCAAGCTCGGCAAGGTCGCGCGATCCACGCGCCATCAGGCGCACCCCGGCATGGACGCCGGAGGCGATCATGCCCGCTCCGACTCCCTTTCCGGATACATCGGTGACCGTGGCGATCAACGTATCGTCGCGGATCAGCACGTCATAGGTGTCGCCCGCGACCTGCCTGCTCGACGATGAACGAACGGCAAGACGAAATCCCTCGAGGTCCGGGAATTCCCGCGGGTGGAGGTGCGACTGGATGACGGCCGCCATCTCGAGCTCTCGTTTGAGCCGTTCACGCTCGAGCGATTCGCGCGTCAGCCTCACGTACTCCATTGCGACGGTAACCTGAACCGCAAACAGCTCGAGCAGGCGCACATCGTTGGCCGCAAATGGCTCGGTGCCGGCTCTCGCCTCTTTGTCGGAAGCGACCAGCAGCCCGAGGGTTCCGGAATCGGTCTGCAATGGAAGCGCGACCACCTCATCGGTATAGATTCCGTGCAGCCAGGCTTTGCCGATTTCGTTTTCAGCGAGGCGAGTCGGACCGAAGCCGCCGGCGACGGCTGCCGACTCCGGCGAATCACCGAGGTAGAGATGTGCGGAGCGGACGCCGAGCAGCGCAACCAGGTGGCTGATCAGTTCTTCAGCGATCGCTTCGGTCTCGAGAATGTCGCCGATGCCGGTCGCGATGGAGCGGATTGCCTCGAGCTCCCAGAGGTGGATCCGTTCATCAAAGCGGCTACGTTTGAGCTCTTCGCGAAGCTGCCAGGCCCGGAGGCCGATCCTGACCGCATCGAGAGTCGATTCATCGAGACGATCGAGCTGGAGTAACCGCATGCACCAGTGACCCTCACCGCTACCGAACGGGATCTCACTCCAGCCCTCGGTCGCGTTCTCGACCTGGGGAGAAACCGTTCTCGGCCAGCGGGCGACCGGATCCTCGCCGCTCTTCAGAACCCCCGCTCGCGAACCGGATTCCTCCACCACCACCCTGAGGATTTCTTCGGGGAGGTCAGGACCGGCGTGACCGCTGAGCGCGATATCCGCGAGGCGCAGCAGATCAGACAGAGAGGTCTCCAAGGATGGCGGTTTGGGCAGCGTCGCGATCCGGAAAGATCGTCGCGTACTGTACGAGGCCCATGATTTCGAAGGTTTTGGAAATCGTTGGCGTTAGATTACAGAAGGCGAGTTGGCCCTTTTCGTCCATCAGCTTTTCGAGTATTTCGAGAAGGATCGAAACCCCGATAGAGTTGATGATCCGCGTGCCGTCGAGATCAATGAGAAGCTTCTTGCAGCCCTGACTCATCAAGGTGTTGGCCGCGTCGGCGATGGCCTGTCCACCTTCGTTATTGATGTATCCGGACGCGGCGATGACGCCAACGTCGCCAGAGATGAAATCCTGAGAGATCTTGATCCGCTCTTCGTTCATTGTGTACCTTCCACCAGCTTGCGCATAGCTACCACGGTTTTGCCGGGTGTCGACTCTATCTGAACATCGTCCATCAGTTCCCTAATCAACGTCAGGCCCCACCCCCGTTTCGAGGCGCAACCAATGACTCGAGAAGCGCTGTTCTTTGGCGCCGTCTCCGGGTCGAATCCTCCACCGTGGTCCTCGACCTCTATTACGAGGCAACGTTTGGAATCGTGGTTGTCCTCCCGCAGCCGGACGGTCACCGGCCCCCCTCCGTGCTCCATGGCGTTCAGGCACGCCTCGACCACGGCCACGCTCGATGCCTCGACGTGCGTCTGGTGCATCCCGAGGGCGCCACCCAGGGTCTCTACAGCCTTGGCTGCCACCAACTCCACGTTGGGCACCACCGGAAGGTGCAGGACCACCTCCATGATGAGCCTACAACTGTAGCAGAACTCGCGTCAGCGTCCACGCAAGCTTGATGTGTGGGATTGCGGGGTCGAGGTTGAAGGTCAGCACTTGCGCCATGGCGACTGCGAGAGCAGTGATGGTCGCGGCAGCCGAAAAGCGTTGGATCGCAATGGACCTCATCAAACAACCTCCGCTGTCACAAGTGGCAAGAACCGTGCCAAAACCCAACCCTGCATGTACACATCTCAATTGGTGTATTTTGCATCAAGTGAAGCAGGAATGACTATTGAATGGTTGTTAAGTTGTTTTTAAGAGGGGATTAATATCAATTGATGCTTTCTGCATCATGAGTTGCAAAACGCTGCAATTTTCTGTAGAGGGTTGTGCGATCGATGCCCAGGATGCGGGCGGCCTCCTGCCGGTTGCCATCCACCGCTCGCAGTACGGCCTCGATGTGGCGCCTCTCCACCTCGGACAGGCTTACGAGGCCGCCGGAGCTCGGATCTTGCTTGCTTTCGACGTCGAGCCGCAGGTCGTCCACCGTAATCGTCTCTTCCGGAGCCAGGGCGATGGCCGCCTGGATCGCGTTCTCCAGCTCCCGAACATTGCCTGGAAACGGGTGCGCCATCAGCGCTGCGAGGGCTTCGCGCGACAGTGAGAGGCCCGGGCGGCCGAACCGCTCACCATACAGCTCGAGAAAATGTCGCGCTAGAAGCGGAATATCTCCCCGGCGTTCACGCAGGGGTGGAACGTCGACAACGACCACCCGAAGGCGGTAATACAGATCTTGGCGGAACTCGCCCTGCTCCACCATTGCCTCCAGGTCGCGGTTGGTCGCGGTCACCAAGTGGATGTCGACCGGAATTCTTTCGCGACCGCCAAGCCGCTCGAATTCACGTTCCTGTACGACCCGCAGAAGCTTTGCCTGGAGTGCAAGAGAAAGGTCGGCCACCTCGTCGAGAAACAGAGTGCCGCCGTTGGCGAGCTCGATCTTGCCGTGCCGCCGCTGGACGCCGGTGGCTACGCCCTCTTCGATACCGAAGAGCTCGGACTCGAGGAGGGTTTCCGGAAGCGCGGCGCAGTTGAGCGGAACGAACGGCGCCCGCGCTCGATCGGAGAATGAGTGGAGGAGAAGCGCCACACGTTCCTTGCCGACCCCGGATTCGCCCCGTAGCAGCACGTTGACTCCGGTCGGAGCGGCTCGCCGTACCAGTTCCAACATGCCCTCGATCTGGCTCGACTCGCCGATGAAGCCCTCTCTCCGCGCGACGTCGCGAAGCGCCCGGTTTTCATCGGCCAGCCGCTGGCGATCACGCTCGATCGCCTGAATACGGCGCGCCGTGGCGACTGCTGTCGCGACCATCCGCGCCATCGACTGCAGCAGGCGAGCGTCCGTTTCGGAGAAGGGAATCCTCCCCTCGCGGGTTTCCTTGTCGGCGAGCACGACCATCCCGAGGTTGCGTTGCTGCCAGAAGATCGGGGCCGCCATCAGCTCGAATGGAGGTTCCTCTGTGTTTCGTTGCGTGCTGACCACCTGGCCGGCGGCGAGCTCCTCCAGAAGGTGGGTATCGAAGAAGGACCTCACGACCTCGAGGCTTTGCGGGAGCCCGACCGAGCGTACCAGGGCTTCCTGGCCGCCCGGATGGAGGGTGCTGACGAAGCCGGAACGTGCATCGAGGGTTCCCACCGCGCGCTGCAGCAGCTCCTCGATCAGCTCTTCCTCCGAAAGAACGCCGCCGATCGTCAGCGACAGATCGACCAGCGTCTCGAGCTGGAGGCCGCGCCAATCTCGGTAAAAAGAATCCATCTGTGGTCAAGTGTACCGTGAGACGTACACTGATACTGGCTTTCAGCGCCATCCGCCACCTGGCGGGGCGAGGGCGGGACATCTCCGATCGAAGTTACGGCAGACTCGAGTACAATACGCGGCCAACAACGACCCGTGGGGAATTTTCAGGGTATGTCGATGCATCGCAAACTCATCTGTACGTCAACGTTCATCCTGCTCGCCGCGGTGGTGGTGTCGCCGGTTCCCTGCGAATCGGCCGAACCGGGCCCATCGGTCGTGATCATTACCGTGGATGCTCTGCGAGCCGATCACCTCGGTGCCTACGGTTACGCTCGCCCGACCTCGCCGGTCATCGATCAGCTGATGTCCGACGGCCAGCGTTTCGAACGCGCGTGGACGCCCGAACCGCTGACCGGGCCAGCCATGTGTTCGATGATCACCGGCCTCTATCCGCACGTTCACGCGGCAACACGGAACGGCCTTCGCATGCGGGAAGGACTCGATTCGTTGCCGAAAATCCTGGCGAAAAACGGCTGGAAGACTGCGGCCTTCGTCGGCACCTGGACGCTTAAAGACAATCTGACACGCCTCGGCGAGCATTTCGACACCTACGGCGAGCGGCTCGAACGGCGTCGGTGGTTCGGCATTCTCAACAGCGAGGCCACCGCCGAAGACCTCACCGATGACGCCCTGGGTTGGCTGGGCGAAGAACGAAAAAAGGGACCGGAAAAACCATTCTTCCTTTGGGTCCACTACATCGAACCACACGCGCCATATCGCCTTTGGGAGGAGTTCGCCGGCGGGCTGGGCGTCAACCCGGGAAAAGCCACCAAAGCCGACCGATACGACACCGAGATTGCAGCCGTGGATGAGTCGATCGGCCGGTTGCTGAACGGTTTGCGACAGGCGGTAGACGAGAAGGACCTCTTGATCGTGTTTACCGCCGACCACGGCGAGAGTCTGGGTGAGCACGACTACTGGGGCCACGGCCGATACCTTTACGAGCCGTCCCTCCGCATACCCCTCGGAGTCATCTGGAAGGGGGCCATCCGGGCAGGCACCGTCAGCTCCCAGGCGAATCTCCTCGATCTGATGCCGACCCTGCTCGAGCTCGTCGGGCTCGATGTGCCCCCGGATCTGCCAGGTGCGAGCTGGGCAAAGACAGTCCTTGGTGGCGTCGAGCTCGAAGAACGCGTTGGCTGTTTCCAGGCCCATCGTGGCGCGGTCCATGGCGGCACCCACGACAGCGACAAGAAGAGATCCAAAGGCCTCCTCTCGGTGGGCGTCATCGGGGGTGCCCGAAAAGAAATCGTCCACCTCGACCCGCAGACCAGGTTTCTCTTCAACCTCGACGAGGATCCGCTGGAGTTGCAGAGCGCGGTTCCGGCCGGCTCGCAACCCTCGAAGGAGCTGTTCAGTTGCCTGGCTGAGGTCTCTGATGGGCTCGGGAGCCTCGATCGGCTTGCCACGGAGAAGCTCGACGCCGAGACGGTCGAGAAATTGCGTGCGCTCGGTTATTTGGAATGACCCTGCCGGCCATCTGATCTTCGGCCGGGCGGCCGGCCGCCGACGCATCAGGGTTCGTTGATCAGATTTTCGAGGGCCGATCTCAGATCATCCATCTGATCTCCGCTCAATCTCTGGCCCAGCTGACTCGCGAGGTAGAGCAAAATGCCGAACAGGCCGACCATCGGGATACTCGCCAGCGCCCAGGGAGTTCGGTCGGTTGCCCACTGCGCGTAGCCCCAGGTGCTGCCGACCAGGAGGGCGAACCCGAGACCGAAGGCTAAAAAGACGTACAGCGTCCACACGTTGGGTTGCGGTGCGAACTGGCACCGGAGTCGCGATCTTTCGCCATCCTGATCAGCGGTGACGCTGAGCCACGGCGACCACAGTCGGCGGTCGCTCTCGGGCACGAACAGCTCTGCATGGCGGCCCACCGATACGCCGGCACAGTGGGGGCACTTTGGAAGGCGGTCGCGCAGTCGTTCCATGATCGCGTCGGCATCGCGGTCGAACTCGATTTCGAAGCGCGGCCTGATGCGCGCCGTGCTCACCGTAACGCTCTCTTCATATCAGAATTGATTCCGGGTCGCAGTGTATAACAACCGTGTGCCCCACCGGGAGTCGTCATCGAAGGCGGATTACGGACCGATGAAAAAGGGAATGTCGTGGGCGACTGGAGCGTTCGAACAGTGGTCGCGATAAAGGAGTCCTCATGATCAAGCGCAGGAAGATCAGTGGTTCGGACACGGTCAAAGTCAGCTTCATTCTGCCCGCCGACGACTCCCGGCTGCCGGCTTCCGTGGTCGGCGATTTCAACCAGTGGGATCCCAGTGCGGACCTCATGGTACGTCGCAGCAACGGAACCTTCAGCGCGGTGGTGCCGCTGGTCTGCGGAGAGACTTATCGCTTTCGCTACCGCTCAGACGATGGTGCCTGGTTCAACGAAGAAGCGGCTGACGGGTACGATGCCAACGTCCATGGTTCTACCGACTGTCTCATAGAGCTTTGATCCGGGTGGGGATGAACCCCGCTCCAACAGTCTTCAGGGTCGGGAGACAGCGCCAGTGACCGGAGTCAGGAACAGGAACCGGGGCAGTGGTCATGCTCCGAGAGGCCGCCATGTTCACCTCAGGCTTCTCGCACACGCTCGTGCAGCCGAGCCTGAAGACTTGCAGATGGCTTTGGCTTTGATTGACGAGGTGCGAGCGGTGACTTGGCGGTTGTTGCACCCGAAGAACTGACGTGGCGGGGCCGACGAGACTCGACCACGGAGGGGCTGGGAGGGGTGGAGAAGTGGCGACGTCGAGGACATCCAGTGAAAAACAAAGGCCGCCCGTGGGGGCGGCCGACTTATTCACATGGCGGGGCCGACGAGACTCGAACTCGCGACCTCAGGCGTGACAGGCCTGCGTTCTAACCAGCTGAACTACGACCCCGCATCTGCCCGGTCAGAGTTGGTGGGAGGTGGGGGACTCGAACCCACGACCCCCTGCGTGTAAGGCAGGTGCTCTGACCAACTGAGCTAACCTCCCGAACGGATGACCGTTGGGAGCGTTATGGTAGAGGTCAATCCCATGTGTGTCAAGCTTGTGGGAGTCGTCGGTCACGGGTTTTCCAAGACCGGTCGGTGGCTGACTCTCATCGATTTTGTTTGCTTTACAACTCCCCGCGAGACGCAATACACTTGGGCCATGAGTGACCCACATGAGATATGGCGTCTCGGGCAGTGGATCGGCCGCCGAGAGGGCGGCGCGGCGCGTCTCTCGTGGGATGGTGGTGAACTGATAATTCGCGTCCACGACGGTCGAATACGCTTTGCCGAAGGGATCGATTCGAATGAGCTCAGCAAACGGTTGAGCTGCCAACCGACCGGCCGGACAGATCTCCTGGAAGAAGCCCGCGCGCTGGCTGGCGAAGGACAGATCGCCGAGAACCACGCCATGAGTGCAGCCAAGGAGCTGATTCAAAAGGACCTCAATGCGTGGCTGCTCGATCCGAACCGGGAGCTGGAAATCATCGAGGGGGAACCCGACGAGGTTGACGGCGCTACGATCTCGATTACGCATGCTCTGGTCGAGCTGGTTTTGTCTGACATCTCGGGTGACACGGCCCGGGCGATTCTTCCGGACGATGATGTGTTGCTCGCGCGCTCGCCAGGATTCCTCGAGCTCTACGCGCCGCTGCGTCTCTCGGAAGAGGCGGATTTGATCGTTTCCAGAATCACCGGCGAGAAGGCGGTCAACGAAATTGCAGAGAGCTCGGCTCACGGTGCGCGCGAGGTCATGCGTCTTCTCTCGGGCCTGGTCGTTACCGGAATTCTCGAGCCTGAAACGCCTCTGCACATCAGTGACGAAGTCGACCTCCTCCCGGCGGAGGAGTTTGAAGTCGAGTCGAAGAAGAGCATTCCGGTCTCCTGGATCGTGGCGGCTGCAGCCGTACTCTTGGTCGTGCTCGCGGTGATCATCTTCATCATGACGCGATCCGGGGAGTCCGTGCCGGCGCAGGGCGCGATAGCCACTGAGGGACTCGCCTGGACGTTGGTGATCGACATGGGCTGTGAACCTCAGGACCTGCAAAGGGTGCTTCGAAAGGCCCAGGAGAATCCGAAGGCGGTCCGACCCGTTGCGACGGAAGCCAACGAGGACGGTGAGCAGTGCTGGCGCCTCGTGTGGGGCCGGTTTTCTTCCCGCGACGCAGCCATCGCAGCTACCGGCGGAGTGCCGGACGACTTGTTGCAGCAGGGCTTCGACCCGCATCCGATCGAACTGACCGGAGAAGAGACGGTGCCATCAGCCCCCGCGGGCGGTTAATCCCATGTCGATGATGCGAAACCGACCCCTGCCATCCCTGATGGCTGATCTGGCAAAAGGCAAGGTCACCGGCACGCTCAGCTCGACCTCCGGCGGCCAGACCAGAGAAATCATGTTCACCAACGGCGAGATCCGTGCAGCCCGTTCGTATGTCGAAGACGAGAAGCTCGGAACCTGGTTGGTGGAGCAGGAAGTTCTGACGGAAGACGATCGGGCGCTCATGCTCCTCGCCCAGGGTGGCGGCGGCGATGAGCCTTTCGGTCAGATCCTGATCGAGAAGGGATACCTCACCCTCGAGGTGCTCGACAAAGAACTCGAACAGCTTGCGCTCGAAATCATTCGTCGGGCGGCGAGAGCAAAGGGGGCGGAAAACGAGTTCATCGATGGCGCTGGGGAAGGTCAGCTCGATACGCTCCCCAACGTCGTGACTTCCGAGGTCATCCTCCTCGCCGCGAGGGAGTTCTCGGACGTTGACGCGATCCGCGAAATGATCGGGTCGACCGACCGGATAATCAAGCTAAGGAGTTCGCTGAACGACATGCTCGAAGAGGTTCAGCTGACTCCGACGGAGGGATTTCTCCTCAGTCGCTTGGACGGGGCCGGCAACCTTACCGGACTGATTCGGCTCTCCTCTCTGCCGGAAGAGGATACCTATCTGACGCTTTACCCCCTGTTGTTGTCGGGAACCGTGGTCATCCTCAGCGAGGACGGAGAACCGCTGCCGGAACCAGAGGTCGAGTCGACGGCGCCTCCTGAAGAGCAAGTACGAGAAGAGGTACCACAGGTCGAAGAGGCGCCCGCAGAGGATACCGGCGAAACCAAGGTGCCCGAGGAGAAACTGATTGAAGACGAGCCTTCTGGGGAAAAACCCGCCACCATCGCTGATGATGCGACAGAGCGTACGGAGGACGGCGTCGACTTCACCGAAAAGCAACTCGAGGAGCGTCGATTCATTCTGAAGCTCTCGGAAGACGTCACCAAGGTGGACCACTATCGCGCGCTCGGCCTCAAACGCACCGCCAACCCGAACGAGGTGGACGACGCTTGGAAAAAGCTCCAGAATCGTTACTCGCCGGATTCGGTCGCATCCTACCTGACGGACATGACCTCTCACCTCGAGCGGATCGTCGAGCGGGGCCGCGCCGCGCACGAGGTGCTTTCTTCGCTTCGTGACCGGTCGCGCTACGACAAAATTCTGCGATCACTCGACCGGGACTACGAAGCAATCGAGAAATCGCACAAAGAAGAGGAGGGCGCCAGAGCCCGTAGAGCGCTGGTCGAGGCGAACATCAAGCGAGCGGACGAGCTCATCAAACAAGACGAGTTCTTCCTCGCCATTCAGCTGCTCGAGCAAGCGTGCTCAATTCAGCCGCGGCCGAGGGAACTCATCAAGCTGTCGCGGCTCCTGCAGCGCAACCCGCCTTGGGTGAACCGCGCGCTGGCATGCCTGCGGCGTGCGATCGAGACGGATCCGAAGAACGTAGAAGCGTGGCTGGAGCTCGCGGATTTCTGGCGGCGGCGCAATCACGCGGAACGTCAGCGCAAGTCCCTCGAAAGGGTCCTCGCGATCGATCCGGACCATGAAGAGGCGAACCAGATGTACAAGGACCTGGTGGGCAACCGAGAACTGCAGAGACTGCTTCGCCGTGCCCGCCAGATGCGTTGATCAGTCGCGCTTCCGATGCCAGTTATCATCGACGGCAACAACCTGCTCCACACACTTCCCGATCGCCAGAGGAATCGAAAAGAGGTTCGTCGACTCGCGCTCGAAACGGTTCGACACGAAACGATGCAGCTGGTCGTGGTCTTCGACGGACCCGCTCCGTCCGGATGTCCCGAGGTCGAGGTCCTCGGCTCGGTCACCGTCCGGTACTCGGGGTCGGCGAGTGCGGACGAGACCATCCTGCGTCTGCTGCCAAGCGGCAAAGCACAAGGCTGGGTCGTCGTGACCGATGACCGGGATCTCGGCAGGCGAGCGAGGGAGCTGGGTGCGAGCGTCCGGCCCGTGAGCCATTGGCGCGGGCGAAATCCACCTCGGCGACGGCGCGTGTCGACCGAGCCGAAGCTGTCCTCGCACGAGGTGGGTGAGTGGGAGGCATACTTTTCCGCCCCAGATGAAGAGTCCGTCACTGACCCGCATGATTCATGAAGCCTCGACGCACGGGTTGTTGCTGTCCGTCAGGCATCCTCGTTTCGGGTCGGAGGGTGGCAACTCAAAACTCAAAAATCTCAACTCAAAATTCGAACGGGCCTTCGGGTTGGCAGGACCTGATGAGATCGGTAGAATCCCGGCGCGGTGAAATTACGCCGGAGGTTCACAGATGGCCAACCACATCAACCAAATCAAGAAATCGTTCTCCGACCTCGGGATCGAGATGAATTTCGGGATCGAGGCATCGAATATCGGCGCCTGCACCGGCGAGTGGGTCGTCGCCGAAGACATGCACGAACTGATCTCGGTCAATCCGACTGACGGCCAGCCAATCGCTTCAGTCATCCAGGCGGATGAGGCGGCATACGAAAGGGTCGTGGCGACTGCAGCCGAGACCTTCAAGTCCTGGCGGATGATGCCCGCTCCGGCTCGCGGTGAAATCGTCCGTGACCTCGGCAACGAGTTGCGGATCTTCAAGGATCCCCTCGGCAAGCTCGTGTCACTCGAGATGGGCAAGATCCTCTCCGAAGGCCTTGGCGAGGTTCAGGAGATGATCGACATGTGTGATTTCGCGGTCGGTCTCTCGCGCCAGCTTTATGGCCCTACGATGATGTCGGAACGTGCACGCCACCGGATGTATGAGCAGTGGCACCCGCTCGGCGTCGTTGGTGTCGTCACCGCCTTCAACTTCCCGGTCGCAGTATGGGCGTGGAACGCCGCACTTGCTGCCGTGTGTGGCGACACCGTCATCTGGAAGCCGTCGTCGGACACCCCGTTGACCGCGATAGCCGTGCAGCACATCTGCAACCGGGTCATGGACCGCCATGGAGTGCCCGGGGTCTTCAGCCTCGTTGTTGGCCCGGGACGCACGGTGGGAGAGCGCATGATCAACGATTCACGGGTTCCGCTCATCTCGTTTACCGGGTCCACCAAGATGGGCCGCCACGTATCAGAAACCGCGGCCCGGCGGTTCGGCCGAAGCATTCTCGAGCTGGGCGGCAACAATGCGATCATCGTCGCTGAAGACGCCGACCTCGAGCTTGCTGTGCGTGCCATTCTCTTTGCCGCAGTCGGTACGGCCGGTCAACGCTGCACTAGCCTGCGCCGTCTCTTCCTTCAAAAGGGTATCGCCGGTGAGGTCATCGATCGCCTGCTCAAGGCCTACCCGAGCATCGCCATCGGCGACCCGCTCGACGAAAACGTCCTGATGGGACCGCTTGTCAACGAACGTGCAGTCGAGGATCACATGGCTGCGCTCGAGGCAATTCGTGAGCAGGGCGGCGAGATTCTGTATGGCGGCGGTCGACCGGACCGTGAGGGCTTCTTTGTCGAGCCGACGATAGTCAAGGCCCGGCCCGACATCGAGATCGCGCAGGACGAAACCTTCGCACCGATTCTCTACGTCTTCGAGTATGACGACCTCGGCGAGGCCATTCACTATCACAATGCGGTGATGCAGGGCCTGTCGTCAGCGGTCTTCACCTCGAACCTCCATACCGCCGAGAAGTTCCTTTCGCACGAAGGCTCGGACTGCGGCATCGCCAATGTCAACATCGGCACCTCGGGCGCAGAGATCGGCGGCGCGTTCGGTGGAGAGAAGGAGACGGGCGGTGGTCGCGAGGCCGGATCGGATGCGTGGAAAGCGTACATGCGGCGCCAGACCTGCACCATCAACTGGGGTGGTGAACTACCATTGGCCCAAGGCGTGAAGTTCGACGTGGAGTAGGGGCGGGTCGGGTCGATTCAAAAACTACCAACGACGCCGGAATCTGATCGAAAGAACGGATTACGGAACGGTCTGTGACCAGTTGGTGAGGTCACCCGACTGGAACCCATCGGAGAACACAGCGCTATTGTCAGCGAGAGAGACAACTGTTACGCCATAGTGGGCCATCCCGGAATACGACCCACCCCACGTCATTTGATGGTCCGTGTAGTCCCAGGTGTCGTGGATGTATATGAGCGAGCCAGCGGTGTTGTAGCCGTAACCGAGCATCGTGTGTCCCGCTACGTGAATGAGGACCGGCCGCCCGGCATCGATCTCCTGCTGGAACTGTTCGAACGAAAATCCATACGGAAGCCCTTGCTCGATGATGTACTGGTTGAAGCGGTTCGTCACAACGTATCCCCGCGATTCGAAGAACAGTTGGAGACCGTATCCACCATCCGCCGCATAGGCCGAGCTCGAAAATTGCTCGCCGTTCGTCCAAAAATAGAATGTCGTTGCACCATCAACATTGTTGAAGTTCGACTGATTCGTCCTCATGAAATCCGCAGTGCAGTCGGTGGCCGTATGTTCGGGCCAGCCGTTAGTGATGAAAGGGTCTGGACCTGCGTTTCCATAATTCTCGTAGTAGTCATCAACGTGTCCCCTCACGGCGCGTCCATCCAGGCCCTGGTGGGTCGCGCTCAACGGACATTCCCCATATCCCCATGCGCTGTTGTCCATCGGACAGCGTCCGCCATTGGTGGGTCCGGTGTACATGTTGGGGTAGCCTGTGTTGTCGTAGTGCCCAGCGAGCATCGCCGCAGATGTCGCTGAACAGCCGTACGACCAATCGAAAGCCGGAACACTCGAAAGGACATTGACCCCCGCCGCCATGTTCGTTTCTGGCACGAGCGCGGCTTTCATTTTCACCGCGGGAGGAAGGCCGCCCGGTACAACGATCCTGTCGAGAAGCGCCCCACCTGGCAGCTCGATTGTTTCAATGTCCCGCAGATCGAGGGGTGAGAGGGCGGAAACCGCTGAAGCTATTACGGCGATTACCACCGTTGAAGTGAGGATTATTCTGCATTTCCTCATACCCGCTCCCAACGTGTGTCGAGCCGCCCTCATATTCACGCTATCGACGTGGCTGTCACGAGTCAATGAAGATAGGTTTTTTTAAACTAAATTTGACATTTGATAAGTGAGATATAACCTATTATGCTCTTGAATGGCCCCTGGACCCCTTGAAGTGATCACACTGCTACCATGGTCCACATGGAAGGCACGGTTCTGGTCATCGACGACGACCCGGGGGTCCGAAAAGCGCTCAAACGCATCCTGACCGGGGCCGGCTATCATTTCGAGGAGGCCAGCGATGCCTTCCAGGCGCTGGAAGCCATCGATGCCAGCCCGCCGGATGCGGCGTTGCTCGACATCAAGATGCCCGGGTTGGACGGGCTCGGCTTGATGGAGAACCTCAACCAGCGGGGCCTCGAGATTCCAATCGTGATTCTGACCGGCCATGGCGACGAGTTCACCTCGAGCCAGTGCCTCGAAGCGGGCGCCGCCGGCTACCTGACCAAGCCGCCCGATCGGGCGGAACTGCTGCTTGCCGTTCAGGGAGCGGTCGCTCAGGGTCGGGTGAGAAAGGAGCTCGGCCGGATCGCCGAGCCACCACCACTCCTCGGCGACAGCACGGAAATGCACCAGCTACGCGACGAGATCGCCCGCGTGGCCCCGTCGCATGCGACGGTGATGGTCGAAGGCGAGTCGGGGACCGGCAAGGAGCTTGTGGCGAGGCGCTTGCACCATCTCTCCGACCGAGCGCGGCGCCCGTTCGTACGGGTCAACTCGGCGGCAATCCCGGAGGAGCTCATCGAATCCGAGCTCTTCGGCCACGAGAAAGGGTCCTTTACCGGCGCCCACCGGCGCCAGGTCGGCAAGTTCGTCCAGGCCGACGGCGGGACGATTTTCCTCGACGAAGTCGGCGATATGAGCCTCAAGACCCAGGCCAAGGTGCTGCGGGTGTTGCAGGACGGGGAGGTCGAGCCGGTCGGTGCGGGTCGGGCCTTTCAAGTCGACGTGCGGGTCATCGCCGCGACCAATAAGAACCTGGTCGAAGAGGTGCAGGCCGGAAACTTCCGAGAAGATCTCTTCTACCGGCTCGCGGTGGTGGTTCTCAAGACTCCACCGCTCCGGAAACATCCCGGGGACATCCCGGCCCTGGTCGAGCATCTCACCGATCAGTTCTGCCGGGAGTACAACCGCCGACCCAAGACATGGGCGGCACCCGCTCTCGACCAGCTCGCCCGCCACCAGTGGCCCGGCAACGTGCGCGAGCTGAAAAACGTCGTCGAACGCGCCGTCATCATGGAGCTCGAGGACACCATCTCGGTAGTCGACCTGCCGATACTTCCGCAAAGCGGTGCCGCGGATTCGCTGCTCGACATTGCATCCCTGCAGGAGTTCCAGCGGCAATCCGAGATTGCCTTCCTGCTGCACCACCTCGAGCGCAACGGGTGGAACGTGGCTGCGACAGCTCGGGTCATTGGCACGCCGCGCTCCAACCTGTACAAGAAAATGCGTGCCTACGGCATCGAGCGGGAGCAGTAGTGAGCGGCGGCATCACCTTGCAGGATCTGACAGCCTGCGGGGCCCACCAGCGAGGCCATTTCCTGCTCTCTTCGGGTCTGCACTCGGCGGACTATCTCCAGTGTGCACTCTATCTTGCCCACCCTCGGCGCTCGGCTCACGCGGGTGGATTGCTCGCCGGTGCGATCGTGGAGGCCGGTTTCGATCCGGAGATCATTGTCGCCCCGGCGATGGGAGGGCTGATCATCGGCCACGAGACTGCCCGCGCCCTCGACCTGCCATTCATATTCACCGAGCGAGCCGAGGGGGAGATGTTGCTGAGGCGTGGTTTCGGGCTCGCCCCCGGTCAGCGAGTGGTGGTGGTCGAAGATGTCGTTACGACGGGTCGCTCGACGCGGGAGGTGATCTCGATCCTCGAAAATCTCGGCGCCGAGGTGACCGGTGTGGCCTCACAGGTCAACCGGTCGGGCGACCCGCAGCCCTTCGCACCACTCTCCAGCCGCGCACTTCTCGAGGTCGAGTTTCCGACCTGGAAACCTGAAGAGTGCCCGCTGTGCCGCGATGGCGAGCCGATTGCCAAGCCGGGCTCACGACCGATCACATAGGTAGTTTTGAGTTCTCGGTTTTGAGTTTTGAGTTCTGTTCGCTCACTCACGTTTGACACAGGGGTGGGTGGGGGGATAACTCAAAACTCGTAACTCAAAACTCGTAACTCAAAACTCAAAACTCAAAACTCATAACTCCGAGTATGGCGTCCGGCTCATGGCGACGAGCCTCCTCGGCCAGCTCTTCAACCGTGAGTCCGAGGAACGGGTGAACCCAGTCGGCCGCGATCTCCGCCGCCGGCTCGAGGGCGAAACGTCTTTGGTGAAAACGGGGGTGTGGGAGCTCGAGGACAGGACCGCGGCAGACCAGATCGTCGGCCATAAGGAGGTCGAGATCCAGGCAACGAGGCCCCCACCGTTCCTCCAGCGATCGATCCCGCCCGGCCGCTGTTTCGAGTTGACGGCATCGATCCAATAGGTGCCTCGGTTCTCGTGGCCACGCGACGATCGCTGCCGCGTTGAGGTAGTCCGGCTGCGAGGGTCCAATCGCACGGGTGCGCCAGAGGCGAGAGGTCGCGAGAACGTCTCCGTCGCGAGCCAGACGATCGAGACAGTCTCGAAAAACCGCCCGCGATTGGCCCTGATTGCTACCGAGACCGAGAAGCACTTTCAACAAGGATTCCATCATAGTTGATTTAGATCACAGGGTGACATCAACCCGCCCTGTAATATGGTAATGAGGGCGTTTTGCCGTTCAACGGCGTGTCGGGATGGAGAACACATGAAACGATCAAAGGCACGAACTGTGTTGGTGTTCGCCCTTGTTGCAGGTCTGTTGTCGTCAGCGAGTGCAGTTTCCGGCGCCAGGCCCGAGGGCTCCCACCCGGTGGTCCCTCGCCAAGACCGAGAGAGAAGGCCGGCACTTGCCAGGATCCAGGGTGTACTCACGGTCGTGTCCGGTGACCCGCGACCAGGTAATCCCTTTCCTCCGGTCGAGACTATCTTCCTGCGACGAGCCTCCGGCGTCGAGATCGAATTGATCTTCGAACCCGAGCAACTGGCTGCCCTGGGCGGCACCTGGCAGCTCGACGGGCGGGCCGTCGAAGTGGTGATCGAACCAACTGAGGGAGCCATCGCGAAGTCTGCCGCCAGAATGCCCGCGCAGGTACGGTCCGCCCGACTGCTGAGAGACTCGACCTTCGACAAGGCAGCCGTTACCGCCAAGGCGGTCACCGGCGCGCAGCCGTGGGTGTCGATCCTCTGCAAGTTTTCGGACGTATCCGGTGAACCGAAACCTCTTTCGTTCTTCCAGGGGATGTACGCGTCGACCTATCCCGGGCTCGACCATTACTGGCGTCAGCTTTCATACGACACCGCCAACGTGTCGGGCAGCATGGCGGTGGCCTGGGTGACGCTGCCCTATCCCGTGAGCCACTACGAGAGCACGTCGAGTGACAGGCTCAGTGATATGGCTATTGACTGCACCGCGGCGGCCGATCACCTCGTGTATTTCCCGGATTTCGTGGGCATCAACATGATGTTCAACGATACATTCGGCCCCTACGCGTGGGGTGGAAGCCGATACATGACCCTCGACGGTCAGACAAAACGATACCGGGTGACCTGGGAACCCCCATGGGGTTACCAAAACATCGGCGTGATCGCGCACGAGATGGGCCACGGCTTCGGCCTCCCGCATTCGAACAACGCCGATGGTGATGCCGACCCTTACGACAATCCGTGGGACGTGATGAGTAACAGCTGGGGGTACGCTCTCAGCCACTCGACCTACGGAACGGTCGGCAAGGGGACCATCGGCTACCACGCGGACATACTCGGCTGGATTCCGCCCTCGCAGAAGCTTGACGTAAACTCGGCCGGGATCTATACCGCGACGGTCGACAATCTCGAGCTACCGTCAACCGCCAACCTACGCCTCATAAACGTTCAGATCCCCGACTCATCGATGCATTACACGGTGGAGGTCCGAGATCTCGTGAGCTACGACGCCAAGCTTCCGGGTTTTGCAGTCGTGATCCACGAGGTTTACCCGGGCAGGAAGGAAGACGCCTGGCTGGTGGATGTCGAAAACCCGGCCAATGGCGCCGATGCCGGTGCAATGTGGCTCCCCGGCGAGTGCTTCGAGGACGAGCCGAACGAGATCGAGATCTGCGTCCAGAGCCTGACCACCGAGGGCTACGTCGTCAGAGTATCGTATGGCGACACCGGAGTGATCTTTTTGGATGGCCTCGAGGAAGGCAGTACCGCAAGTTGGAGCAGCACTGTGCCGTGACAAACGGGATCGTTGGGGCGTATATCGTTACACTGAGACATTGGTTTTCGTGAGGCTCTGCGAAGTCAGACGCGCGCCACAGAATTGCCTTGGCTTTGCCATCCTACGACTGCACCGCATCTGCTAAAGTCCACCCGTGATCAGGAAGAAGACCGTTCCTGCGGGAAAGACACCGCCGAAGAGCATCACTGGGGTGTTCAGGAAACTGACGTCCGGCAAGAGCTGGATGTCCCTCGCGATCGTGCTGCTGTGGGCGGCGGTTGCCGGCTGCCTGGTGGGTGCCGTCGGAGGGTGGGCGATTGCCCAGTTTCTGCGCGTGCCGCAGGTCGATCTGCTGGACACCTTCGAGCCTGCCGCGACGACCCAGATCTACGCCGCCGACGGCCAGCAGGTCGCGTCCTACGCTCTCGAACAGCGCTTCGTGCTTCGCCCGGAGGAAATCCCCGAGCACTTCAAGCTGGCGGTGGTGGCAATCGAGGACGCCGACTTCTTCTCGCACGGAGGAGTCGATCCGCAGGCGATCATGCGTGCCGCGTGGTACAGCTTGTTGGATCGTCGGATCGGTTCGAGAGGTGGCGCGTCGACCCTGACCCAGCAGTTGGCGCTCAACCTGTTTCTCAAGCGCGAACGCACGATCGGCCGCAAGGTCAAGGAAGCGCTCCTCGCGATGGACATCGAGAAACGCTACTCGAAAGATCAAATTTTGACCATGTACGCCAACCAGATCTTCCTCGGCCACGGCGCCTACGGGGTGGAGGCGGCGTCCAACCTATATTTCGAGAAACCGGCCGCGGAGCTCACGCTGGCGGAGGCCGCGCTTCTGGCCGGGATGATTCCGAGCGCCAACAATCTGTTCGACCCGATCCGGCGGCCGGAGAACGCGCTCGAGCGGCGCAATAAGGTCCTCGCGCGGATGCTCGAGCTTGGATTCATCGATCGAGAGGCGTACGAGGAGGCGATTGCGCAGGACCTGGGAGTCGACCTGCACCGCGAGCAGGTGGAGACCGGCGCCTACTTTCTCGAGATGACCCGGCAGGAGATCGAGCGCCGATATGGAACCGACGCCCTCTACACCAGCGGCCTTCAGGTCCATCTGACGATGGATTCGAAGCTGCAAGCAGAGGCGGAGCGGGCCGTTCGCGAAGGGCTCGTCAATCTGGAGATGACCTACATTGGATACCGTCGTCCGCCGAACGTCCTCGTAGATAGCGAGCTCGAGGACGTGGGTGCGTACCAGCATCCGAGCTGGGAGAACCTGGAGCTGGTCCCCGGTGCGATGGTGCATGCCGTTGTTCAGGAGGTGTCGACGCGAAAGGCGAATCTGCGAATCGGTGACCGCGCCGCCGAGCTTGGTCTCGGGTCCGCGAAATGGACGCGCTCGAACTCTCTCAAGAGGATCCTGAAGACCGGGGATCTGGTCTTCGTCAAACTGCCCGATCCCTTGCCCGAGGATCCCGAGGCTGTGCTCTCGGTCGGGTTGCTCCAGGAACCCGAGGTCGAGGGCGCCTTGATCGCTCTGGACAACCGGTCGGGCGCGATCCTGGCTCTTGTCGGCGGGTTCGACTTCGAACGCTCCGAGTTCAACCGTGCGGTCCAGTCAGAACTGCAATGTGGCTCGGCCTTCAAACCGTTCGTCTATCTGACAGCCTTCGAGCACGGATTCACGCCGGCCGACACCGTGTTCGACGCGCCGTTTCTGCTCCCCGACAGTAATGGAGAGCTCACATATTGCCCGAAAAACTACTACGAAAAATATTACGGCATTACGACCCTGCGGCGAGCCCTCGAGCTCAGCTACAACGCGTCCGCGGTCAAGCTGCAGCAACTGGCGGGCAGTCGGTCGGTGGTCGAAACCGCACGGAAGTTTGGAATCAGCACCGAACTCCATCCATACCCCTCGCTGGCGCTTGGGTCGCTCGGAGTCCGCTTGATCGATCTGGTGCGCGCCTACTCGGGGATCGCCAATCTCGGCGAGGTGCCGGAGCCGTTCTACATCGCCGAGGTCTACGACCGTGACGGGCGCCTGCAGGAGCAGTTCTTCCCACATACCGAGCGCGTCATGTCAGAGGCGGTGACGTACCTGGGACTGTACATGCTGCGGGGCGTCATCCAGCACGGTACCGGCAATAGCGCTGCCCGGTTCGAAGCCAATCTCGCCGGCAAGACCGGCACGACCGATCTCTACTCTGATGCGTGGTTCGTGGGCTTTTCGCCGCGCGTCACGGTCGGGGTCTGGGTTGGCCGTGACCTCAAGGCGCCGATTGCCAAGAAGATGACCGGAGCCATGGCCGCACAGCCGATCTGGAATGACTTCATGACAAATTACCTGGACACGCTCACCCCGGAAGAGCTGGCGGAGGATTTTCAGGTGCCGCCAGGAATCGTCTTCACGCCGGTGGACGCGGCCACCGGAGAGCGCGCGGTGCCGCCGTGCAGCCACCAGCAAGAGGTGATTCTCGAAGCGTTCCTCGATGGTACCGAACCGATCGACCCGTGCAACGAGGAGATGGGGGAGATCATCAATCTTCCGTGGCCGTTCCAGCTGTCGTATTACTCACCCAAGCCGGGAGAGCCGATGCCGACCATGGAGGCGATCGGTTTTGCAGACGATCGGCTTCGACCGACGCCGACACCGGAGCAGCAGGCGGAGTTGGAACGCATCGCCACCGATGAAGGTCCCTACGCTGCCGAAAAGCGCCGACTCAAAATGGGAGTGAGGAGACCTGAAACGGACGAAACAAATTAGGAATTCGGAATGAGGAATGAGGAATTCCCACCCCACCTCCCGTCCTGCGTCGGTGGGCGGGAGCTCAAAATTGAGAATTCAGAATTCAGAATTCAGTTTTCAACCGTCAGCTTTCCTGCAGAAATCCCTCGACGGCCTCGAGGAAGCTGTCCGGAGGCATGTAACCTGGAATTCGGCCGATTTCCAGACCACTGCCGTCCAGAACGATGACCGTCGGGAGACCGTCGACCCGATACTGGTCGGAGAGTGCGCGGCCATCGCCTTCGACATCCAGGCTCAACGGCACGACCTGGTCTTGGAGAAACGAGGCCACCCTGGCATCGCTGAGTGTTGTCGACTCGAGACGCTTGCACCAAACGCACCAGTCGGCATAGAAATTGACGAGCACCGGCTTGCCCTCGTCCTTCGCGCGTTCGAGCGCCGCCGGGAGGTCCTTCTCCCACTTCACGGCAACGGTGCGGTGGTTGCTGACGGTGTCGACCGGCCCTTGCGCCACCGGCTCGGAACGGTTGCAGGCGGATGACGCCACGAGGGCCGCGGCGGCGAGAATGAGAAATGTGCGCTGTCCGATACTCTTCACGATGCTCCTCCAGGGCCGTCCTTTCGGCCGGTTGGCGTGAGTATATCACCTTTTGGCTATACGCTTCTATGATATTCCGAAGCCTGAAGTTACGGCCTTGCGCCCGATTTGATCCCGTGACATGATCCGCCCGTGCCACGACCCTCGATTTCGCTGTTTCGTCGTATAGAAAGTGCGCTCGAGACGATTTCACTCGGGTCGACACCGCTGGAGACAATCCACCTCGCAGCTGATTTCATCGCCGACAGTTTTGCGGAAGATCTCGGAATCAAGGGAGGCCGGATCTACGCGCAGGATGACGGCAGTTTCGAGCTGGTCGAAACCTTCGGCGACGCATCCAGGGATCCGATCGGATTGCGGGTCTGGAAGACCTATCCGCCGTTCGATCGTTTACTCGACGTCGGTTCGGTGGTCATGCGGCGGGACGACCCCCGCCTCGACCAACGGCTCGAGGCGGACCTCGGAACGCGCGAATGGTTCGCGGCAGTGGCCGTCGCAGATGGGCGGTATGTTCTCTCTTTCGACGTCGAGCCGGCTGGCGGAGATCACGAAGACCTCGTCTCAACCCTCAACATCATCCGACTCGCGGTCAACCAGAAGCTGCGTGAAGAGAGGGTGAACGAGCTGGTCGAAGAGGCGCGGCAGATCCAGACCTCGATCCTTCCGCGCCAGCTTCCGCAGCCTGGAGACTTCGAGATCGCCGCGCGAACGGTGGCGGCGGAAGTTGTCGGTGGAGACTTCTACGACGTCATCACTCTCGACGATGATGTCTTTGCCGTGGCGGTCGCCGACGCCACCGGGCACGGTCTCCCGGCTGCTCTCCAGGTGCGCGATGTTTTCACCGGGCTTCGAATGGGTCTTGCCAGGGAATTCAAGCTGACTCGTACAGTCGCCCGCCTCAACCAGATCATTCACCGCAGTCGGCTGGCGACCAAATTCGTTTCACTGTTCCTGGCCGAAATGAACCTCGACGGCAGGATCATATTCTGCAACGCCGGGCATCCCCCGGCGGTGCTGATGCGGGCGGACGGATCGGTCTCGTTTTTACGAGCGGGAGGAATGATACTCGGGCCGAGCGCGGATGCGCGCTATAGCTTCGGCATCGATCAGCTCGATCCGGGGGACCTGATGGCACTCTACACCGACGGCATCACGGAGGCAGCCGGCGAGCCCGACGGCGATGAGTATGGCGAAGAGCGTTTGGTGAGCGCAATGAGAGCTGCTCGCCACCTCGACCCGATCGCGATCGTCGATCGAGTTTTTTCGGACGTCGAGGAGTTCGCCGCAGTCTCACCACCGGCGGACGATCAGACCCTTGTGGTCATTAAACGGCACGCACCAGAAATCGAGGAGATACCGGCATGATCGACTTCGGACCCGCAGCCTTCTTCGACCTCGCCGGCTTCTCCCATCCGGACCTTATGGCTCCCGAAGAACCGGTGTGGGCGGCCCTCGGCAAGAAGCTGAGTGGCTACCTCGAATCCTGGACGGACTGGAGCATCAACATCGACCTGCCAGCCGGGGTACATCTCCTGGGTGATCGAATCGCCATTGCATCCGGTTGCTCGATCGAGCCTGGAGCAGTCATCATCGGGCCGGCGATTCTGGAGGAGAACGTCCAGATCCGGACCGGGGCCTACGTTCGGCAGAATGTGATCCTGACAGCCGGCAGCCTGGTCGGTGCCCACAGCGAGGTCAAGGGGTCGATTCTGTTCCCGGGCGCCAAGGCTCCGCACCAGGCGTACGTCGGCGATACGATTCTGGGCCGAGACGTCAACCTCGGTGCGGGCACGATTTGCTCGAACGTCAAGAACGTCGGTCGCGAGGTCAGCTTTTCGGCGGGCGGCGAGACCCACCACACGGGGCTGAGAAAGTTTGGCGCTATCCTCGGGGATGGCTGCAAGACTGGCTGCAATACCGTTCTCAACCCAGGTGTTCTGATGGGCCCTGGCTCGGTGACCTATACCAACGCGAGCATCCGTGGCGGTTTCTATCCCGCGGGCACCCTCGTCAAGGTGCGCCAGACACAGCAGGTTTCCGAGATGCGGAAGCTGCAGCGAGAGTGATCTAAGAATTCTCAATTCTTGATTCTCAATTCTCAATTCCCTTTCACCTCCAGTACTCAGGGACGGTGGGCGGTGGTAAATCCCAATTCCAGAATCCGAAATCCCAAATCGGCTTCTTTTGGCACCACAATTGCACTTTTAGGGGTCGACCGGGAGGTGGAAGATGAAAAAGGTCCTGATCGCGGGGTTGCTGCTCGCACTCGGCGGCGTTTCGATGGCCTCTGCTGAGGACGAAATGACCTCGCTGAGCTACATCTCGTATCTCGAGCGCTACGCGACGGTCCAACCGGCCAATCAGGAAGAGAGTCTCGAGGCGGTCATCAACATGCCCCTGGTCGGAGGAGACCGCGTGGACACCGCTCGTGAAGCGAGAATGGAGATCATCCTTGCCGACGGAAACACCGTGTGGCTGGATGAGTACACAACCTTGAGTCTCGACGCAGTCGCGTTCAGCCGGGATTCCGGTTCCGATCGCAGCGTGATGTACCTTGCCGAAGGCTCGATCATTCTCGAAATCACGGAGTTCGACCTCTCCGACAAACCGATCCGGATCGACGGGCGTGCCGCCACCGTTTATCTCGACGCGCGTGGGCTCTACCGCGTGCGGGCATTGCCGAACGGCGGGCTGCGAGTCGAAGTCATGGACGGTCTCGCCGAAGCGGTCACCTCCTCGGGTGGCGTCCTGATTCGCGCACAGTCGTCGGCCGAGGTCGGGGCGGGAGCAGTGCAGCGGAGCGAGAACCAGGTTTTCTGGAGCGACGATTTCGCGGCCTGGGTGGACATGAGGCGACAGATCCCTGGTGGAGAGAGCTCCCAGCACGTCGATCTTCGGTACTCGCGGCAGGCTGCTCAGCTGGACAACTACGGGAGCTGGATCTACGTCGACTCCATCAACTCCTGGGCGTGGCAGCCGACAGTCGGTGTCGATTGGGCGCCCTATCGGGCCGGTCGCTGGTACTGGACGCCGACCGGGTGGTCGTGGCTGTCGTACGAACCGTGGGGCTGGCTGCCCTACCACTACGGATCGTGGCACTTTTCAGTCGGGTTCGGTTGGGTGTGGGCCTGGGGCGGCTACTGGTCGCCCGCGTGGGTGAACTGGGTGTGGTGGCCGGGCTACGTTGGCTGGTGCCCCTACGGCTACTACAACAATTGGTATTGGAATTACTACGGTGGCTACTACCCCGGCCACTCGCCGCCTTATCGTCCTCCGTATCCCGGCGGCGGTGGCGGTAGTGCAGTTCCACGGAGGGACGTGATTCCGCCACGAAGAGCGGACAAACGCGTCACCGGATTGACCGGAGAGAACCCGAACCCGCACGCATCGCAAGCCGCGGTCGATATCAACGGCAGGGTCCGCATGGCATCTGTCGATCGAAGAGGCTGGACAGCTGTCCGGCAAGAGGATTTCGCGAGCCCCAACCTGACTCGTCTCGCGTCTTCCGGTCGACGTGTGATGCCTGCTGAAGGCGATCAGATGGGCGTCGTCATGACCGGTCCGTTGGCGACGAGGTCGCCGTCGCGTGCCAAACCCTCGACGGAGCTCGAGCGCGTGTTCCGTGGGGTCGAGACAAGAAACCCGACAGACGTGTCCGCCCTGATGGCACGCGACGAATCCGCCAATCCTGATGCCGTGCGGCGGCTCGCCCGGCCGACGACGGTTGCGGACATCGGCCGGCGATCGGTCGAAGCCGCGGCGGTCAGTCGCAAGGCCGACTCTCTACGGCGGTCGTTGGCAGTGGGGTCTGCTCTCGAGACATCGACCGCCTCGCGTCTTGCGCAGCCCAACCGTTACCGGCCGACGATGTACGGCGAAAGCGGCGAGAAAAGCTCCGGATCGGCCTCTACACCCGGCACCTCGAGCGGTTCGAGACAGCTGGTTCAACCGCAGACCCGATCGCGCAGCGTGGATTCGGCACGTCCGGTTATCGTCCCCGGTTCACGATCCTCGGTCTATAGCCGGCCGACCACCTCGACCTCTCGCACTTCGGCAACCGGCAGGTCGACCACCCGAGCGCCGAGCTCGGTCGGCAGCAGCTCTGGTCGCAGTAGCTCTCCGCGGTCGAGTTCCGTGAGCGGGTCCCGCTCCGCCGGCTCGCGATCGACAGCGGGTACGAGCCGTTCGAGCGGTGGCAGCTCGAGGTCGTCCGCCAGTGGCAGCCGGTCCTCCAGCGGCGGCTCCCGGTCGTCGGCCGGAAGCAGCCGCCCGTCGGGCGGTTCCTCGACGAAGAGCTCGGGGGCCAGAAAACGCTGACGCGCAAGCTGAAACAATTATTCGCATCACGGCGGACCCTCCGGCTTTAGTGCGTCCAGTCGCGGTATAGTTGCTGCATGTCGGATCTCGATGAAACGATGATCGACCGCCTGGTTCACGCTGCTTCGATGGTGCGCGAAAAAGCTCACGCTCCCTATTCGCGGTTCACGGTCGGGGCTGCTGTTCTCGATGGCGAAGGTCGGGTGCACGTGGGGTGCAACGTCGAGAATGCATCCTACGGCCTCAGCGTCTGTGCCGAGCGGAACGCGATTTCGGCGGCGGCGGCGGCAGGTGCGGGACGCATCGACGGCCTGGCGGTCGTCACCGATACCGACCCACCGACCTCCCCGTGTGGCGCCTGTCGGCAGGTGCTGATCGAGTTCGGGGATTTCCCGGTGATTCTCGCCAATCCGGCCGGCAAGCGAATCCTGACCACTGTCAGCGATCTCCTCCCCGACGCCTTCACCCCGGAATCTCTTCGGAAGAACCTCGAGTCACGAAGCCCGTAGGGCGTCCGTAATTCATAACTCAAAATTGAGAATTCAAAATTCGCGAAAGTACGGCCGTTTTGCGACCACAAAACGCGCGTCGCCGTGCTGAAGTGGAACCGGAAAATTTCCCCGATTTACCCCCCTTGACACGGCGGTTTCCCGGTTCCATATTGGAAGGGTCCTCAGGGACCGCGGGTGTTTGACGGACCTCACAGCCGCGATACCCCCTGAAAAGGTCCGGGCGGGCACACCCGCCGCGACGAAATCCCGCTCCACGCGGGATTTCGTTATTTCTGCAATTCCCCCGGCAGTAACGCCGTGCGAAACTGCCGGGGGAATTGCCGTGACCGATATGAAGCATCGACTCGCCATGGAACGGCGGCTAGCTCGCCGCGAACGGCGGCGCGAGGAATATCGGCGGGGTCTCCGGCCGATGGCAATTGCAGCCTGGGAAATCTCCAAGGAGCACAACGTGGGCTCGCTGGTTCGCACGGCTCACGCGGTGGCGGCTGAGGAGGTCATCCTGGTTGGTGAACGGGAGTGGAACGTCGAGGCCGCCCGTACATCCGAGCTCTACACCACCGTCAGACAGCTGGCCGGGCTGGAAGCATTCAGGGCCCACCTGCAAGCACAACGATGGAACCTGGTGGCGGTGGAGCTCGATCAGCGCTCCGTCAGCATCTTCGATGCCGAGTATCCGGACCGGCCGTGCTTCCTTCTCGGCGCAGAGCTCGGTGGCGTGCCCGAGCAACTTCTCGAAGAAGCGGCGCTCGTGGTTCAGATCCCCCAATGGGGACTCGTGCCCTCTCTCAACCTGGCGGTCGCGGGCTCGATCGTCGCGTACGACTACCTCGCAAAGCTGAACAAAACCGGGCGACTCGCCCGACCGGACGGAGGTCTCGTCGAGGACGTGGGAGACCGGGATGACGGGGATCACACAGGATGAATCGTCGGTCGTCAGGATCGGTTGTTCGTGCTGTGACGGCCTGCTAAAGTGGGCCCGCACAGGCAAAGTCGATTTGTATCGAAGACAACAGCGCCGCCCGCAATAGACACCCGGCGACAAGACCGGGCCAAGGAGGCATCAATGCGTGATGCGACACGTTTGGCAGCTACCGCCCTGATAATCATTTTGGCGTTTTCGCTCGGTGCCTGCAAAAGCAGCAGCCCAAAGATGGACGCGCCCCCGCCTCAGCCGACTCCGGTGCCGACTCCGGATGCCGATGCTGTGGCTGAAGAGGTCGTGCACGAGCCGGTGACCGAGACAATCGTGTCCGAGGAGGTCACGGAGGAGCTGCCCGATGACATCGCACAGCTCAACGCGAGGGGTTATTTGGCGGACGTCTTCTTCGACACCGACCGATTCGATCTCACCGCGTCCGGGCGAGATGCGCTGGCCGAGAATGCGGCGTGGTTGCAAAGGCACTCCACGATTTCGATTCTCGTCGAGGGTCATTGCGACGAACGAAACACCCGCGAGTACAACCTCGCGCTGGGCGAACGTCGAGCGAGTGCAGTGCGAGACTACCTGGTCTTTCTCGGCATCGCGCCACAGCGAATCCAGACCATTTCATATGGGGAGGAGCGACCATTTGCTCAGGGGCACGACGAGGGCGCGTGGAAGCTCAACCGTCGTTCCCACTTCGTGATCGTTGCGCGATAGGAGCGAGATCATGTATCCAAGAGTTCTTCTCGTCGTCGGCATCGCGTTCCTGGTTCCGCTTGCCGCCTGTACCTCGTCGGAGGACATGGCACTTCTGCATCGGGAGATCACGGATGTCCAGCGGTCGGTTGACAGTCTTCAAACCGAGGTTCTCGATCAGTCGGATCTGCAGAGCATGGAGCGATCGATGGAGGAGATGACGACAAAGAATCTCCGTTCCAACGCCGATCTCGCTCTCAAGGTCGAGGAGCTGCAGGAGCAGATCGAGGCCCTGCACGCCAGCCTCGAAATTACGACCAGGCGCTTGCAGGCCATATCGCAGGAGTTGGCCGCGGCGCGGGCTCAGGGCGGTACCGGCGTCGTGCTGCCTCCGGTGACGGTGGTCCCGGGTGGGGGTGGCGAGGGTTCGACTGCCGCCAATACCGAACAGTCCACTCCGACAATGGCGGGCACCGCCGGCACGAGCCCGGACGCGCTCTACCGCTCGGCCTACGAGGACTATATGCGGGGCAATTACGATCTCGCAGCAGACGGCTTCCGCGAATACATGCGGCGCTGGCCCAACACCGAGCTCACCGACAATGCCCTTTATTGGGTTGGCGAGTGTCAGGATGCGCAGGAGAAGCCCCAGGAAGCCCTCGACACCTTCACCCAGGTCCTGGAAGATTATCCGACCTCCGACAAGGCGGCAGCGGCTCAGCTCAAAAAGGGCCTGATCTACCTCAAGATGGGTGACCAGGGGCAGGGTGTGGTCAACCTTCAGTACGTGGTCTACGAACATCCGGGTACTCGCGAAGCGGATCTCGCGCGCGAGCAGCTGCGCTCTCTCGGGCTCACCATCCGCTGACGTGTCCACCATCGGATACTGGATACTGGATACTGGATGCTGGATTCTGGATACTGGATCCGCCTGTCCACCCCTGGACGCGTTGATTTTGAGAAAACCGAACTGTTGCCATCCAATATCCAACATCCAACATCGAGTATCCAGCATCGAGCATCCAGCATCCAGCATCCAGCATCCAGAATCGCGCCTCCCGGCTGCCAATCGGTGAAAATACAGCCAGCACTAGCCTAATTTCGACGTTTCCGCTATCATGTCCGACCCAGTGCCGCGCGCGCCGCGCGGGACGTGACGAAGGAGTGTTTCGATGGCTACGATCAAAGGCACGAAGAAGCAAGCGCGTAAGCGCCACCGCCAGTCTCTCGAGCGGCGGATGCGGAACCGATCGGTTCGCACGCGCGTGCGTCGGCAGATGCGGCTGATGCGAGCCGCCATCGCCGAGGGTGACAAGAAAACGGTAGAGAAACTCCTGCCCGAAACGATGTCGATCATCGACGTCGGCTGGCGCAAGGGCGTGTTCCACCGCAACACTGCGGCCCGATATAAATCCCGCATGGCGAAGCAGGCCCAGGCGGTGATCTCGGGCGCGAAAGCTTGAGGCGATGAGTCAGGCCCTGCTCACCACCTCCATCCCTTCCGGAAACCTGGTGAGCCGGGGCAAGGTCCGCGACATCTATGCCACCGACCAGGCTCTGATCCTGGTGGCGACGGACCGTATCAGCGCGTTCGACAGTGTGCTGTCGCCGGGTATCCCCGGACGGGGCGAGATTCTCACCCGGCTTTCCACCTTCTGGTTCCAGCGATTTGCTGACCGCGTTCCGAACCATCTTGTCGCCACCGAGCTGACCGATTTTCCGGAGCCGTTCAGCGCCCATCCCGAGCTCGCCGGGCGGAGTGTCCTGGCGCGGAAGCTCGAGCCGATTCCGGTCGAGTGCGTCGCGCGTGGCTACCTCGCCGGTTCCGGGTGGAAGGAGTACCAGGCTGACGGCACCGTGTGCGGCATCGAACTGCCGCCGGGGCTGACCGAGTCGGCCAAGCTCCCTGAGCCGATATTCACGCCGGCGACCAAGGCCAGCGATGGCCACGACGAAAACATCAGCTTCGAGCGGATGGTGGAGATCGTCGGCAAAGAGACCGCGACCAGCCTTCGCGACCTGACGCTCGAGCTCTACGCCGCGGCGGCCGAGTACGCGCGCGATCGCGGCATCCTGATTGCCGACACGAAGTTCGAGTTCGGGTTCGATGAGAATGGGCGGATTGTCTGGATGGACGAAGCCCTGACTCCCGATTCGTCACGCTTCTGGCCGGCCGACGACTACGAGGCCGGGCGGTCGCAGGCTTCATTCGACAAGCAGTACGTGCGCGACTGGCTCGAGGCCAGCGGGTGGGACAAGGAACCGCCCGCCCCGACCCTTCCGCCCGAAGTGGTCGAGGGCACCCTGTCCCGCTATCGTGAGGCCTATCGCCTGCTGACGGGAGAAGACCTGGTTTTGGCGGCGGCAAAAGACTGAGACAGCATTCTTCGGGCACTACCCGACGAGCAGAGGAGATTCCCATGACCGTGTATGCGACCGAGAACATTCGCAATGTGGCAGTGGTGGGTCACTCCGACACCGGCAAGACCTCCCTGGTTTCGGCATTGCTCTTCGACAGTGGAGCCGTCAACCGGCTTTGCAAGGTGGATGACGGCAACACCACGACGGATTTCGATGAGGACGAGCACGACCGGAAGATCACGATCAGCACTGCTGTCGCCCACTTCGAGCACAATGGGAAGAAGGTCAACCTGATCGATACGCCGGGGTACGGCATCTTCACCACCGACGCGATCCAGGGGCTGAGGGTGGCCGACGCCGCCCTGATGATGATCTCTGCGGTCGGTGGTGTCGAGGTCCAGACGGAGAAGATGTGGAAGGCAGCTGCCGGATTCGATCTGCCCGTGCTCTTCGCGATCAATCAGATGGATCGGGACAGGGCGTCCTTCTCGCGCACCCTCGACTCGCTGCAGAAAAAGTACGGCCGCGAAGTGACGCCGCTGCAGCTGCCGATCGGCGCGGAGTCGAGCTTCACCGGAGTCGTGGACCTGGTCAGCGGCAAGGCATTCAACTGGGAACACGATGAGAGCGGCAACGCTACCGAAGGAGACATCCCCGCCGATATGGCAGACGAGGTGGCGTCGGCGCGGGAAGCTCTGATGGAAATGGTTGCCGAGCAGGACGAGGATCTGATGGAGGCATACCTCGAGGCGGGCGAACTCGACGCCGAAACCTTCGCGGGCGGCCTCAAAAAGGCAATCACCGCGCGCGAGCTCTTCCCCGTCTTCGCGCTCGCTGCCGGCAAGAATATCGGCGTGCAGCCTTTGATGAACGGGCTCACCGATCTCGTGCCCTCTCCAGACTGGCGGCCTGTCAAGGCGACGGTCGACGGCGAAGACCAGGAACTTGCGGTCTCGAAGGACGCACCCTTCGCTGCGTACGTTTTCAAGACCATCTCCGATCCGTTTGCCGGTCGCATCACGCTGTTGCGGGTATTCAGCGGCGGCGTGGCATCTGATGCGAACGTCAGTAACGCAATCAACGGCGCGACCGAGAAGCTCGGCGGTCTGTCGGCGCCGCAGGGCAAGGATCTCGAGCATGTTACCGAGCTCGCCCCGGGCGACATCGGCGCCGTGCCCAAGCTCAAGGAGACCCACACCGGCGATACCCTGTGCGAGATCAAGAAAGCTATCGTCATCGAGCCGGTGCCGATTCCGGAGCCTGCAATCAGCTTCGCTCTTGAAGCCGGATCCAAAAACGATGAGAACAAGCTCGGGCCTGCCCTGGCCAGGATCCGCGACGAAGACCCGACCATCACGGTTGGCCGAGACCCGCAAACCAAGGAGATGCTGATCTCGGGCGCCGGCCAGCTTCACGTCGAAGTCATGGTCGGTCGGCTCAAGAAACGTTACAACGTCAACGTCGTACTCCATCAACCGAAGGTCCCCTATCGCGAGACCATCACCGGCTCGGCAGAGGTCACCACCCGCCACAAGAAGCAGACCGGCGGTGCCGGCCAGTTCGCCCAGTGCGCGATCAAGATGGAGCCCAACAAAGGACAGGGCTACGAGTTCGTCGACAAGATCTTCGGCGGTTCGATTTCCCAGGGTTATCGCCCGGCGGTGGACAAGGGCGTTCAGGAAGCGGCCGAACGCGGTGTCCTCGCGGGCTACCCGATGGTCGACTTCAAGGTCACCCTGCTCGACGGCAAGGAACATTCGGTCGACTCGTCCGAAATGGCCTTCAAGATCTGCGGCCGCAAGGCCTTCAAGGAGGCCGCCAACCAGTGCAAGCCGATCCTCCTCGAACCGATCATGCAGATCGCGGTCTACGCGCCCGAAGACAACCTCGGCGATGTGATGGGCGATCTCAACTCGCGCCGCGGCAAGGTCCAGGGCATGGACTCCGGGGACGGTACGACAACCGTCAATGCGCAGGTGCCGCTGGCCGAAATGCTGACCTATGCGCCGACTCTCCGTTCGATCACCCAGGGCCGCGGCGACTACCACATGGAGTTCGCCGAGTATGCCCAGGTGCCTAAGCAGCTGCAGGACAAGATTGTGGCTGCGGCGGCCAAGGACGAGGAGGAGGACGAGGACTAGAATCCGGAATCCGGAATCCGGAATGAGGAATGAGGAATTCCCACCCGTCCTCCCGTGAAACGGAGGGCGGTTTTCTTGTCAGCCCGCAGTAGAGATCTCATGGATAATGCGGGCCAGGTCAAAACGTTTGAACGTTGAACCTTTCAACGTTTTCGCTTCACAGCTGGGTGTCGTCGTCCCAATCGGCAATCTTCGCCAGATACTCCTCGTCCTCGAAGCGAGTGGGGTGGAAGGCGGGCGCGTAGTCCGGCAGCTCTCCTCCGACGATATGCGCCGCCACCAGCTCCGAGGTCGCCGCCGATGCCATCAGCCCATAACCCGAAAGCGCACCGTGCACGAAGGCTCCCTCGATCGGCAGCGGCCCGACGAGCGGCCGGTTGTCATTCGTTTTGGTGTAGTAGCCGCCGTCGACATATGATTTCGGCATTCTCTCGACATAGGCTCCGAGGCCGGGAATCATGGTCGAGATCCCGCGCAGGCAGATCTCCGCGTAGTGGTCCGGGATCGGCAGCGGGAAGTTCTCCGCCACCGGATCGAGATGGTAGGGCCACAGAATCAGCAGGTGCCGGCTCTCTCCTCCACCTTCGATTCGGGCGTGGACTCCCGGCGGCATCTCGCCCGCCAGGATCTCGCCGTCGGGCAACCCGGCAATGAACTCGCATTCCTCGTCAGTCCAGTCGAGCTGCTGTGGATCCTCCCAGATCATGAACGGAGCACCACGCGGCACCACGCCGAGGTGGTCCTCGATCGACACCTTGAGGTGGAGCTCGGAGAAGACCGGCAGCTCGAGACCGAGCAGGGCACCAACCTCTTTCAGCATCGGGCCGGCGGCCAACACGAACCGGGGGGTCGAGATCGACGTGATCCCACTGGCAGTCCCGACCTGCACCGAGGACACCCGGCGACCCGCCGTCTCGATCCACTCGACCCGGCCCTCGATCACCTCGACGCCCGCGGCCCTGGCCTCTTCCAGCAGCAGCATCCCGAGCTGCTGGCCGGAAAACCAGCCGCAGCGTCGGGCGTGCAGGACTGCAACCGTCTCCGGCGCGAGACAGGGGAAGGCCTCGTGGATTAGTTCCTCATCGAGGATCAGGTCGGCCCCGTCCGGTGGCTGCTCCCAGCCCTGGGACAGAGCGGGCTGATAGTCGAGTCGCCCGCGGCTGCGGCCGTGGATCCGCAGCGGTCCCGCGCCGTAGCTCGAGGCGAGGACTCCGGCCTCCCGCATCTTCTCGGCCTGCTCCTGGTTGGAGGTCGCGTAGAGATAGCCGCGCCGGTTCATCAGGAAGCGGTTGTCGCTCGCCATCGCCAGCTCCTCGAGGAGGTCGATCGAGCGATTCATCATCCGCACCATGGAGTCGTCCGGCCCCGGCCACCAGTTGCGGTAGGCCTCGGTCGACTTGTCAGAGGTCAGGCTCATGGGCGGTCGCTCGTCCACCAGCACCACGTTTCGCACCCCGTGCTTGACCGCCAGCTGCCAGGCGGTTGAGATCCCGGCGATCCCAGCGCCACAAATCACGACGTTAGCGGCTGGCATGATTCGTGCGGGTCTCGGCCATCGTGATCATGACCGGGATACCAGCTGAAGCGCCTCCCGCAAGGGCACCACTCGCACTTTCCCCACGGTTTTCCCAAACAGCTGGCCGAAGTGACGGCGATCTCCGGTCACCAAAAGATCCGCATCGGCCGCAGCCGCCGCTGCAAGAATCGGTGCGTCGTTCTCGGGAAGACCGTGACCAGTGGCCCACGAAACAAGCCCCGGTCCACCCTCTGGCACTCGCGTCAAGTGATCGGTAAGTACCTCCAGGTCATTTGCGGCAGAGGGATGTTTGACCAGGATGTTTCGTCTGGCCTCATTGATGGCGTGCGTGGAGGACACGAGTTCACAGAATCCGTTTTCAGCCAATCTGAAAAGTCCCCGTGCGCGCCCGTCAATCGCTTGAGCGGCAGAGAACAGTACGTTGGCGTCGAGAAAGAGGCGCACTCAAGAACCCTTGAGCCTCTTTTCGAGGTGCTCCCTTTCCTCGGGAGTCATTCGGTCCTCTTCCATGAACTCGGCGACCCGCGCATCGCTGTAGATCTCGATCGGATAGACCCCAGCGGGGCGGAGAAGAATAGCTCCGTCTGCAGTTGCCTCGACGAGCAGAATCGCCTCGGCTTCGATCCCCAACTGGTCAAGTACTGCCTTGGGTATCGAGACCTGTCCACGCTTTCCCAATTTCGCAGTTTCCATGAATTCATGATATCATAATACCGGATTTTCGTGAACAATTCACCAGTTTGCTGTTCTGAGACAGAGGGAACCCACAATTCGCCTTTTCAACAATGCCGGCCGGTTTCCAGCTATCATGCTGGTACCTCCTGCCGGAGTGGCGGAATGGCAGACGCTGGGGACTTAAAATCCTCTCGCCGTATGGCGGTCCGGGTTCGAATCCCGGCTCCGGCATTTCAACGCCAGGGTTGCTCGTGCGCTAGGCGCACGAGCTCACGTCGAAGCCAGCCGATGGCCGCACGCCGCCTCCGACCATCCGCCCAGCGGCAGCGGCCATTGCGGCTGCCTTTCGCCGTGATCGACCCCCGCCTCCGGCACCAAAACATTACGAGTGAGTCCCTGTACCTTTTGCATGACGAACCTACTCAGAATTCCTCGGGAATAAACAATGAGTGATTGCAAAGGTTGGCACCGATGCAAAGGGTGGCACCGATGTGACCCGCCCCCAAGTTGTTAATCCAATCCCAATGTTAGGCCCTTAGCAGCCAAATCCCAAGGTTGAGGCAATGGCACCTCCCCTAGGGGAGGTGCAATCGCGATGGTTTCCGGTGCCGGCGGCCGATACCCCAGCGAGCTGTGAGGGCGCCTGGTGTTGTACTCCTGTCTCCATCTTTCGACCAGCACCTCCGCCTCCCTCAGGGTGAAAAAGATTTCGCCGTTCAGTAGCTCATCGCGAAGCTTCCCATTGAATGACTCGATATATCCGTTCTCCCACGGACTCCCGGGCTCGATGAACAGTGTCTTCACGTCGACCCGAGCCAACCACTCTCGGACAG
>JAJDNM010000035.1 GCA_022340665.1 Acidobacteriota bacterium
GACATCGACGGCCTGCCACGCGACGCCTCGCCGGATGTAGGCGCCGACGAGCTCGGTCCGCCGCCGATCTTCAGCGACGGTTTCGAGGCCGGCGACACCCGCAGGTGGTCGGCGAGGGTGCCGGCAATCTAGCCCGGAACCGCCTCCATCGCGGGATACAATGAATCGGTGCGGGAACTCGATGAACGGACCGGGTCTACCGACCGGAAGCGGATCGTCATTGTTCTTGCTCTCGTCATCGCCTGCATCGCCGCCGCCATTGCCCTCCTGCACGGCCCATCGATCCCGATGGCGCTCACCGGAGACAGCTATCAGCTGATCCAGCTCGCCCACCGTGCAGCGCACGAGCCGGAATATCTGCTCGCCGATCTCGACCAGTTCTTCAGACCGTCCGCCACCTGGCTGCTGGTGGCCGACAGGGTCGTCTGGGGTGGCTACGATCCCGCGGGCTATCGGGTCACATCTCTCCTTCTGCACCTCGTGACGTGTGTTCTCCTGTGGCTCGTCGGTCGTCGCTTTTCGCTCGGCTGGGTCTCCGCATCGCTGGTCTCCCTGATCTGGTGCACCTCGCCGTTCCTGAGCGAGTCCGTGTTCCTGGTCGCCTGCCGGTACCAGAGCCTGCTGCTGGCTCCATGGCTGATCCTGATTCTGGCGTGGCCCCGGGCGGACGAAGGTTGGAACAGTTCTCGAACCCTCACGGTGATCGGGATGATTTTCCTGGCGGCGGCCGCCAAGGAGACCTGGGTGGTGACACCGGGCCTGGTCCTGGCTCTCGAACTGGAGCGCAACAAGACGTTTCGCGAGGCGCTCCGAGCGGCCGCGGCGGTGGGAGCAGCGGTCGTGGTCTATCTGGCGGTGTACGCCGTCACCTTCGGGTCGGGCAAGCCGTATCTCGAGTCCGGGCCCCACATCCTGGCCAGAATTCCGTCGCAGCTCGCCGCGTTCTTCTTCCTCGAAGAACCGACGCCGTTCGAAGTGGTGATGAGCTGGCAGGGAGTGACAGCCTTCGTCATCACCGCCGGAATTGCCGCGTGCTGCTTCAGGTGGCGGCTGAGCGGAACCTGGGTCGCGCTCGCGCTGCTGACCCTGCCCACCTTGCCGACCATTGCGGTCCCGTTCATGCCGGTCCGGTACCTGGCCATCCCGTATGCCGGCTTCCTACTGCTCATCGCCCTTTGGGTGGGAGGTGTCGGCGTGCAGCTCCCCCGCATGCGGAGAGCTGTCCAGGCCGGCGCTCTGTTGGTCGCTGTGATAGTGATGACGGCGGGCGTCTCGATCGTGCGAGCCGATCTGCAGGATTACCGGCGAATTGCGGGCGCCCACCAGGTCCTCCTCGATGAGGCGGCCGCGGTGGCTCCGGCCGTTGCCTCTGGGGCTCCGGTCGCGGTGGTCCGCGACGAGCAGGCCCAGCCCCTGCTCGAGATCCTGCGCGAGCCCGCAGGCTTCGCCAAGCTGCCCTACACGCGGCACGAAGACCCGTACGGGTTGATCGACACAGCGGCCCTCTTCGACTGGGTGATGTCGGACGAGCACACGCGGGTGGAGCTGGTGCCCGACTGGCGTGAGAGCTGCGCCGACGTGCCGGGTCGTGTGTTGGTCCACACGCGCGGCGGCTTTGTCGACACGGGCGCGGCGCCGGATCTCGCGGCCGAAGCCAAGAATTGGCAGGACGCGGGTCGCCACGTGAGAGTGGTGAAGGCCGTTTTGCTACCGTGAGAATGCTCCGCAGTTTCGACCTACAGGAGTCGCTATGAAGCGAGCGGGAACAAGCCAGAGGAGAGTGCTCATGAAGAGATCGAAGACTGTTTTCATTTTCGCAGGAATCGCCCTTACCGCCCTTCGGCCGGTCGCACTCGCCTTCGATGACGCAACGATCGAGGCGCCGGAAATTGCCACGGAAGAGGTCCGGCGAACCGAGATCGCCTTTGCCAAGACGATGGAGGAGCGAGATTTCGAGGCGTTCCAGACCTTCCTCGCGGACGAGGCGATCTTCTACAACGGTGACCAGGAAATCCGGGGAAAAGAGGCCGTTGCCGCCGCATGGAAGAGGCTTTTCGAGGGAGCCGAGGCTCCATTCTCCTGGCGCCCTGAGGTCGTGTCGACGCTCGATTCGGGATCCCTCGGCCTGAGCTCTGGACCGATTTTCAATCCGGACGGCAAGCGCGTCGGCACCTTCAACTCCATCTGGCGCAGAGGATCGGACGGGACCTGGCAAATCGTGTTCGATCGGGGATGCACCTGCGGCTGATCGTCGCTTCGGTGAGCATCTCGATCATCAGCGGATTCGAAAAATGACCACCGATAAATGAACGGAGAACATAGAGAAACCTACACCGCCAAGCCGGAATCTCTCCGAGGCGCCCGCGTAGTGTCGGAGTGCGATGGTGCAACACTCTCCAAGCACGGAGTATCGAGACTTCGGGATACGTAGCCGGCGCATCGATGCTCATTTTCGGTCGGTCATGACCATTATGGTGCTGGGTACACGACGAAGAGGGGGAATCAGCGATGAATGCAGCCGAAGGACAGATCCTGCACCAATGGTCGGCGAGGAAGATCCACCCGGTGGTGATGGTCTATGTGGTCGCGGTCTTCCTCGTCTTCATGGCGTTGTCACGCTTCGTCTTCCACTCGCCGGCGGCGGTGAAGGCGCTGGCCGTGGCGGCGTTCGGGGCTATCGTGGCGATGATTCCCAGCGCACTCGGCAGGCTCGAGTATCGATTCACACCGTCCGGGTTGGAGAGAAGACCTCTCGATCGCAAGAAACCGCGGGATTTCGAAGAGGTTTTTCGCTGGCAGGAGCTGAGCCACACGATCTCGCTCAAGCATGGGTTCAAGTACTACCTGCGGATGGAGGACACGGGTCCGGTGAGGCGATTCTGGCGAACCCACATCTCGGACGAGTACTCCGGCGAGTTCCACGTCGAGACCGACGACCGGGAAACAGTCGCGGAAATCCTGGAACGCCACAAGAGCCCGGCTTCACCCACCTGAAGTATCAATCCCGACGCGATCAGGCCCTCACGGGGTTCCGGGGCGCCCGCAGCGTCGTTTTTCTCCCGTTTCGAGAGTTGTCCAGATCGGTCATCCCTCCTCGGGTGCCGGCCCGGCGCCTCTGCAACAACCCCTGCCCTGCCCTTGACCCCGGCCCTTACATTTGCCCTTGCCCTGGCCTTGACCTTGGCCCTGGTCCTTACAGCCGCCCTGGCCCGTAGTCCGGGCGCAGTGACCGCCAGCACCGGCAACCACTATGGCCGCGCCGGTCTCGTCGTAGACGACGCGCCGCTCGCGCTCGGCCGCGATGATCTGGTCGACCTTTTCTTGCGTCAGGTACTGGGCGGCGTAGGCCTGATAACCCTTCTTGCTCATCACCTTGGTGAAGGCGCGGATGTGGTTGCGCGAGCCCTTGGCGAGGTTGTTGGCGACCAAATGAATGTCCTGGTTGTCGCTGGCGTCGATCATCTTCTGGAGGTCGAAGAGATCGAGATCCTCGATTGTGGCGCCTACCTGGAGAGCGCCCTCCAGGGACGCTTCGCCCTTGGCGACGAGCTTCGCGTAGAGCGCGGCCAGTTCGGGATCGGTGAAGGCGCCGGTGACGTCATCCACCACCGGGTCTTTGAGCTCATAACGGGTGATGAGCAAAGCAACGTGATCCATGTGGTTTTGCTCGGCGAGGGCAATGTTGTCGAAGACGGGGAGGTCCCACTTCCGGCCGAGCGTGGTGTAGACGTCACGCGCGAGCTTCTCGTCCTCGCGGATTCGCATCACCGCCGTGCGCTCGGCATCACCGAGTTCCTGACTGGGCAGGCTCTCGAACCGCGTGCCAAGGGTGCTTCCGCACACACCACCGCCCGCCCCCTTGCCCTGACCCTGACGTTTGCATTGACCCGCAGCGTCAGACACTGGACCGCCCGTCAGCAGAACCGCGATGACGAGCAGGCTCGATACCGTGAAACGCTTCATCTTCCTCCTCCTGATTCTCCCCGACCGGAGTGCTGGCAGTAGCTTCGGGGGCTCTTCCCGTCCCTCGCACCCGACCGATCTGGTCTGATTCTACCCGCCCGCGCCGATCCCGTCCGTCAAGAAGGAGGGGTCTTTCGTAAAGAAATGCCAAGCCTCCGCCCGGCTCGCCGTTTTGACCCATTGAATCGGCACGATTAGAGTCTCCTGAGGACGGAGGAAGGGAGCCTCGATGAACAACCAGGATCTACCTCGAAAAACCCGTGTCGTCATCATCGGCGGCGGCGTGATCGGATGCTCCGTGGCCTACCATCTGGGCCACATGGGCTGGAAGGACGTGGTCCTGCTCGAGCGGGACCAGTTGACGAGCGGTACGACCTGGCACGCGGCGGGTTTGATGACCACCTTCGGCTCGACCTCGGAGACCTCGGTCGGGATGCGCATGTACACGCGAGAACTCTACGCTCGGCTCGAGGAGGAAACCGGGCTCAGCACCGGCTTCGAGCCCCTCGGCTTCATCGAACTGGCCGCCGACGCCGACCGGGTCGAAGAGTACCGCCGCGTGGCCGCCTTCAACCGGCACCTGGGCAATGACGTCGAGGAGATCGGACCCGATGAGATCAAGAAACTCTTTCCCCTGGCCAGGGTGGATGACATCGAGGCAGGCTTCTACCTGCCGCAGGACGGGCGGGTCAACCCGGTGGACGCCACCATGGCCCTTGCCAAGGGCACTCGCCAGCTGGGGGTGAGGATCATCGAGGGCGTCCCGGTCACAGGCGTCACCATCAAGAACGGCCGAGCGACCGGGGTGATGACCACACAGGGCGAGATCGAAGCCGAGTTCGTAGTCAACTGCGCCGGCATGTGGGCGCGACAGCTCGGAGCTCTGAACGGCATCTGCATCCCGAACCAGTCGACCGAGCACTACTACCTGATCACCGAGCCTTTCGAGGGCATGACGCGCGATCTTCCGATCATCGAGGATCCGTCGTGCCATGGCTACTACCGCGAGGAAACCGGCGGCCTGATGATCGGCCTCTTCGAGCCGGTGTGTGCGCCCTGGATGGTGGACGGCGTGCCCGAGGACTTTTCCTTCGGCGAGATCGCGCCTGACTGGGACAGGATGACTCCGTTTCTCGAGAAAGCCATGAGCCGCATCCCGATCTCGACGGAGGTCGGAATCTCCAAGTTCTTCTGCGGACCGGAAAGCTTCACGCCGGATATGGGTGTCGCCTTCGGCGAAGCGCCGGAGATCGAGAACTACTTCATCGCAGCCGGGCTCAACTCGATCGGCATCATCACCGGTCCCGGGCTGGGCAGGATCATGGCCCAGTGGATCACGAGCGGTGACCCGGGGGCTGACATCACGCCCATCAACCTGGATCGATTCCACCCCTATCAGTGCAACCCCGAGTACCGCAAGACCCGGGTGGTGGAGACCCTCGGTCTGGTCTACCGCCGCCACTACCCCACTCGGGTGCCGCTCACCGCGCGCGACTGCAAGCGATCACCGTTCCACGATCGCCTGAGGGACGAGCGCGCCTACTTCACCGATGTCAGCGGTTGGGAGAGCCCCGCCTGGTACGCGCCGGAAGGCGTCGAGCCGAAGGTCGAAAAGCTCTCCTGGGGACGGCAGAACTGGTTCCGCTACTGGGAGGCCGAGCACCGGGCCTGCCGCGAGGCCGTCATCGCGATGGACATGACCTTCATGGGCAAGTTCCTGGTACAAGGACGCGATGCGGGCAGGGTGCTCGACCATATCTCCGCCAACAGCGTCAACGGCCCGGTCGACACCATCACCTACACCCAGTGGCTGAATGAACGCGGCCGCATCGAGGCCGACGTCACGGTGACCAAGCTGACCGAGGAAAAGTTCATCGTGGTCGTCACCGACACCATGCACCGCCACGTCGAAACCTGGCTCAGGCGGCACATTCCCACGGACGCTCACTGCTTCGTCACCGATATCACCGGCGGTATTGGCCAGCTCAACGTCCAGGGCCCGAA
>JAJDNM010000036.1 GCA_022340665.1 Acidobacteriota bacterium
GGTAGGGTCGTCAACTCGGTCCCACGACAATCTGGCCGAACTTCGCCTACCCCGCCGTGGCGCGATACGCCGAGCCGCTCGCCTCTCCCGTGCCAGTACGGGGTCGAGCACGATGCCCGGGCAGGCCACCTTTGGGTCAGAATATGGCGGAAAAGCAGACTGATTTCCAATCGCCGTATCCTTCCGGCGTCAGCCCGGCAAGGCCCGGGAAATTCAGTCTTTTACGCGCGCTCGTTGCTCGTACAGGTTACGGCACTACGCTCGACCACTCCGATTGGTCCCCGGACTCGAATCCGTCGGCGAAGATCAGACTCGGGCTGTCGAAATACACGTCGTAGAACGGTCCGGCGTACGAGGTCCAGGCGATGGCAGCCTCATTGGCCGGCGGGAGCGACGGATTGATCCCGATCGCGGGACGCGGATAGTAGTCGTACCCACTCACCGTGGAGCCCTGGTCGACGTCCACTGGGTTGCTCCACGCGGTCGGACTGTCGAAATTGGCCCAGCTGTACCACACGTCGCCGCCATCCGGATTTGGCAGATTATGCCTGTAGACCGCGTGGAATCGTCCCGACGCGACGTGGCTGGCGGCAACATCGACGTGGCTCTCCCCTTCGTATGTCCAACCCGGCATCGACCCCCACCAATCCCAGTTCGCCCCGCCATCCGTCGAGTAGGACACTTGCACATCGTTGTCGGGAGCACCGTAATCGGTAGTATTGAGCACGACGATGGTATTGGAGTCCCACGCGGCCGCAATCGCGGGATCGGAATCGTTGCGGTCCGAGGTCGTCACCTGGACCGGAGTGCCCCAAGCACCGGTAGCACCATAATTCACGTTGCTGGTGACCCAGATCTGCGGCGCCCATACGCTTCCCGTCCAACCCGGTTTGCTGAACGCAACGTACACGTCGTCGTTGTTCGCGCAATAGGCAATCTCCGGTCTCGACTCGAGTCCGGTGTTCTCGGAGCCCCCGGTGATGTTCTCGGGCGTGCTCCAGGTCTCTGCCTGATCGGTGCTGCGGGCGAAGAAGACCGGGTAGTAGTCGATCGAAGGTTTGGCATAGGTTACATAGAAGTAGACGCCCCCCGTGAAATCTGGGAAATCGGTCGTGATCTGCGGGTGGAGCTCGTTTGCCGGTGTCGTCCACACGATGCCGCCGTCGATGGTCGTGGACGACCAGTTGGAGGTGTCGTCCGGATCGACACGGATTGCCTGCAACGAACGAGATGAATCGGAAGTTACGAGCTCGTACACGAAAACCAGCCACTTCTGGCCGTAGTTCTCTATGTAGGCCAGGGCCGGGTTGCGGGAGTGCGATCCGTGAACGAACGAGATGAGCCACGACCAGGAAAATCCGTTGTCCGTCGAGTGGTAGATGAGAATCCGGCCGGTTCCCAACTCGTCCACGGCGACGAAAAGATGACCGTCGGGAGCGGAGGCGACCGACGGTTTGCCTTCGTCGACCGTCGGGTTGGTCACCAACGCATCCGATGGCAGCCACTTGAGAAACTTGGAATTCAGTGTTGTGGGCGGAGCCTGGTCAGCGATTGGTCCGACGGACAGGCCTGCAATTGACGGCTGATGCGACTGCAACGTGGCGACTGACGCCGATCTCCCGCGAGTCCCCCGGTCGAATTCCGACTCTACCGCGACAACGGTGGTTCCAATTCCGAACAGAATCATCACAACGATTGCTACAGTCCATTGTCCTTTCACAGTTCACCTCCACGCGGTGATCGGTCACAGAAGAGCCTTTGAGACGCAAGATTTCTCTGAAATGCCTCTGCAGTTACAAGATTCGTCTCGAAATTTCCTCTTACCATGGCTGGTTGGATCTCATTATCGGTCTGACCAAACGCGATGTCAACGGAACATCGGTGACCCGGTTGACGACATCGTCGTCCCAGACGACGATGGAGTCGCTCACGACATCGAGGGCGGCCGCACTGACGCACAACATCACGAGCACAAGGCCGAGCGTCGGCCAAGCCGAACGAGCCATGATCCCTCCCCAAAATCTGCCGGGACCCGCGATTTATTTTTCAGGCAAGTTCGTGAACAGGCTCTACCAAGATTGGAGACCCATCGAAAGTTCGGTGGTATGCATCATGGACGTGTCGCTGTTTCGGAAGATTTGTTGGCACGTAGTGTGAAATGCCGAACCGATCACGAGCACTGTTCAGTCCTCGCGGGTCTATTGCTCGAGGTCGATCACCGAGTAGCGGATCAATCGCACAGTGAATGTCGCCGAAACTCCCTCGTTGGACAATTGGTAGATCGCGTGCGTCTCCTTGTGCGAACCGCCGACCCCGCCGGCACCCGTGCCCACTTCAGTTTCCCCGGCGCCCGCCTCCACCCCGGCACCGACCTCCAGCTTGCCACTGGCCAACTTCTTCAATTTCGACTCGTCGAAGAACAGGACGACCAAACGGTAGTCCCGGACGCCAAGCCCCCCTCCGACATCTAGTCGCGACACCTTGAGGTAGGTTCTTTCGCCGGTCTTTTCGTCGTACACGACGCCGATGCCGTCGCCAGCGCCCACAAGCGGGACCTTCGCCATCCGTTTAGAGAAGACAGCGTGCCCCACGGATTTATCGAGCTCGGCTTGAACCTCGGGTTGCTTGTCGACCAGCTCGGCAAGAGTCTGCTCTTCGAGCTCCACCAGGAAGTCCCGCTTCTCCTGCGCGGTCATCGAGCTGTAGGTGCTCTTGCACCCTATGGCCAACACCAATGCCAGCACCACCACGCTCAGTCTCGTCGCTCTAACCACATTCACGCTCGCTCATCTGCCGTTCAGCACTTCACCAACGGTCCCTCTCACAGCTGACCCTCAGGAACGATGCCGAATACCCACAGTTGAAAGCGCTGCCAGCTGTTCTGCGCCGGCTGTTTCTTCACGATCCCGTCGGTCGACTCCCAATAGAGCTCTCCGGTCTCGTCGAGGTGGACCCGCCAGCTGTTCGCCGGATCCATGTCGCGCTCGGCGATTGCCGCCACCTCCGCGGCGAGCCCCGGGCTGTCGACGATCATCCCCATCTCGGTGTTGAGCTGGATGGAACGCGGGTCGAGATTGAGCGAGCCGATGTATACGAACCGTCGATCAACCACGGCCGTCTTGGTGTGCAACCCGGCGAAACGGGCGGTGACCGGATCGGTGTCGACGATTCCCTGCTGGATCTCGGGGTGGGCCCGGAACTCGTAGAGCTCGGCGCCCGCCTCGAGGAAGGGTCTGCGGTATTTCTTGTATTTGGCCGTCACCGCCGGCACATCGTTCGAGGCCAGCGAATTGGTCAGCATCCGCACTCGCACGCCCCGTTCGGTGGCGTTGCGTACGATTTCCATCATGCGCTCGCCGGGGATGATGTAGGCGTTGACAACCAGTACCTCGCGTTGCGCCTGGGCGACGATGTCGGCCAACCTCGCGACCGCATCCTGGGTGGGAGCGGGGGAGTTCGGAATCAGGCGGTCATACTCCACCGTCGAGCTGCCGGGAGACATCCGAGCCACCAGGTCCTCGAGCGATTCGCTCCAGTCCTTTCGCTCGATGGGAAACATTTCCAGCTCGTCGGCTTGACGGAGCTCCTCGAGCCTTTTCATCCGCACAGGCTCGATCGCCGCCCATGATGACTCTTTGACGAACACCTCGGCTGCCATGACCTGGTCGCTGCTCCAGAAGTGGTCGAAGATCTCGGAGGACTCGGTGGCCTCGTCGCCGAGCACGACGACGTCGAGGTCGTGAAAGTTGTATCGATGGTGGAGGCCGAAGTAGTGATCACCGACGTTGCGACCTCCGAGGATGGCCATCTGGTTGTCTGCGATCAGGAGCTTGTTGTGCATCCGGTGGTTGAGGCGATTGAGGTTCGTGGCGGACTCGAATCCCCTGCTGATGCCCTTGGTCGCCCACGGGTTGAAGATGCGGATCTCGATATTCGGGTGCGCACTCAAATTCGCGAGACCCTGTTTGCCCTTGAGGAAAAGCGTGTCGTCGACCACGACGCGAACCCGGACCCCGCGCTCGGCGGCCTGCATCACGTGCTCGAGCAGGAGGAGACCGCCGGGATCGGCGTACCAGACATAGTAGAGCATGTCGATCGACTGTTCGGCCGAGTCGACCATCGCCAGCCGCCAGAGCAAACCGTCCGAGTTGGGATCGACCGCTGCGAAGCCGGAGGCTCCGCTGCCGTGGAGGCGGGCGAATTTTGCTGCGTAGGAGGCAAGGCTGGTTGTCGGGTCGGGTGCAAGCGCAGCGCTCTGGGGTGGCGGCGGATAGTCGCTCGGCAGAGAAGCGCAGGCGACGCTCAGAAAGACCAGTACCGATGCGAGAAATCGAAGTCTGTTAGGCGAGTATTTCATTTCGGTTCATCTTAGCGCAGCTCCTGTCCATCACCGTCCGAAGCCAGACGATGCTGTTTCTCGAACCACCTGCGCGACCCGATCGTGACGACCTTCGATGTGCCACCGTCGAAGGCAATACCGGCGGATCTGGCACCGTGTCTGGCGAAGATCCTCCCGTACTTCTGCCCGTCGCGAAGGTGGACCCAACCGAGAATTTCAACGTTCTCTCCGATGAGATCGAGGTCTTCGACGGCCACGAAGCCTTTGCCGAAATCCAGGTCCATCGTGCCGTCGATACTCTTGGCGTTTCTCGTCAACGAGAGCCACTTCAACTGGTTGGTGAATTTCCTCAACAGAACCAGGACCGGCCACGTGTCATGCATTTTCAACCGAACGTGGCTGTCCAACGCCATCGGCGTACCGAAGGTCAAGACTCCTTCTTCGAACTCGAGATGGCCGTACCAGGGCTCGAGCTTCTCTTGCTGCTTCTCGGAGCCCCCGGTTTTCGTGATGTCGTCAAGTCGGAAGGTTGTGCCCGATATGTTGAACCGCCCGGTTGTCAGGTCCCCATCATTCAACGTTGCGTGAATCTCCAGATCCCCATGAATTGGGACCTCACGCCGTTTCAGAACGATGTCGTCCGCCATCAAATCCAAACTTCCCGACATGACGTGGCCACCATTCAACTCCAGGCGCCCCCCCAGCTCGCCAGTCCCCGACTCGACTGTGATCATGCCTTGCCCCGGCAGCAGGGGCTCGAAGGCATCGACATAGACCGCGAAGCCTTTTGAGTTCTGCCCAGCGAATTCCAGGATTCCCGATGTCCCGCCAAGAATCTCCGACATCTCGGCGCAGTTGGACGGGAAGGGTTCGACGGAAATATCGGCGTCGAGACCGAGGTCGTCGGTCAGCGTTTTGGCGCCCCACGTGAAGGTGGCGGGCACGAGCCGGACCTTCCCCTTGTCGATCGAGCTCGATTCCTTGAGAACCACGGTCAGCCCGCCTTTGACCGAGCCTTCACCATCGATGCGGATCGCGTTATAGGCGACCCGCACGGCTCCCTTGACGTGAGCACCCGAGATCTTGACCGCCCACGGTCTGGCCCCCGGCTCTTGGGAGTAGATGTCCTCGGGCTTCGGGTCAGGGGGGTTCTGGAGGCCGGGAATTTCCGGGTAGTACTCGATATCCGTCGGTGTGCCGGGGAAAGGCACCCCGCTCTCCTCGTCCCAACAGGGATAGTCGATCCGATCCCGATACCTGTATTCCAAATCCCTGCCGTCCACCCCCCTGAGGTCAATGGTCTTCGACAAGAGCCCGATCAGGCCGATCCGCCCGTTTACTTGGGCCAGGTGGACGTAGATCTGGCTTCCCCTGGTCTGGCCGCGGTAGGTGAAACCCTTGAAGGTGGCGAATCCGGGGACGACGGTCCGCCCTGATTCCCACGCAACGAAGTCCCCTTCCGGCTTGTAGTTGATGACGTTTTCCAGGACCCCCATGCGAATGCAGAGGTTGCCGACGACCAGGTAGACCACCTCCAATACGAGGCACGCAATGCCCATCCAAATGGCCCATCGCCGCCACCGCGCGGGGGGCTGCGATCCGCCATCGGACTGCCGTGCCACGACCCCCTCCTCCTCCTGACGAGTCATGACGAGCCGCCCTCACGACTCTCGTAGTAGCGACTCACCTGCCTGTAGGCGACCCAGTACTTGGCGATGTTCGAAACGTACTGCACGGTCTCGCGGCCGATTCTCCGCGCCGCCACGTGCTCCACGTTGCCGAACCACTGATTCGGGTCGAGTCCGGTCCGGGCGGCCTCTTCACGGAGCTGACGCACCCTGGCGGGGCCCGCGTTGTAGGCTGCAAAGGTGAAGAAATCCTGGTTCAGGGAATCGATCTCTGGGTCCGAGAAGTAGCGATCGCGGATGAAGCGCAGGTACTTGGTGCCGGCGTGGATGTTGTTGTCGACATCCGTGATGTCGGGGATGCCGACGTTGGGATCGGCGGCAGTGGAGGGGAGCAGCTGCATGACGCCGACTGCACCCGCCCTGCTACGCGCCGATTGATCGAGCCCGGACTCCTGGTAGGCGAGCGCGGCCAGCATCAGGTGGTCGAAGCCGTATCGCTCAGCGTACTTCTCGAAGGTACCGGCCATGCCGGCGAATCGACTTCGGTCCTTTTCAGCCAGCGCATTGCGGGTCCAGCGGGTGTCCTCGAGGTAGCGCTTGAGCACGATATTCCCGAGCAGGGTTCCTTGCCTGTTCTTTCCGACGAAGGTATTGACCAGCTCGGCGAGCTGCGGGCTGTCCTTGCGGAAAGCCCACGCGATCTTGCCGCCGGTGCGAACCGCCAGATCCTCGTGAACCGTGATGTCGTCGAAGAACTGGGCCCAGAACCCCGCCTTGTGGCTGTCGACAATGATCGCGGGCAGCAGGCCGGCGTTGACCATCTCGAGCAGGTCCTCGTCCTGCAGAAACTCCTCGGCCGGCACCATCTCGACCGGCTTCAGACCCCGCGCCTCAAAATCGTGGTTGAGTTTCTCGAGACTGCGCCAATAGCTTGAGGAGCGTCGCACCTGGATCTTGCGGCCCGACAGATCTTCCAGCCTTCGAATCGCTCTGCCAGCCGGACCGGTGACCACCAGCTCGCTGACACCGGTCAGGAGAGGGTTCGAAAAGTCGACCTCTTCGAGCCTGCTTTGGGTGATCGTGAGGTTGGCGGCCGCGATGTCGCCGAGGCCCCGCTTCAGTGCCTGAAACAGCTCGTCGCGCCGCACGGGAATGATCAGCACTGCGACTTTGACCGGCCTCTGTCCGAGCTGTTGGTTGAGATACTTCTCGAACTCCACCAGGGCATCGTAGGTCGCCCCGCGCTGGGTGGCGCCGTCGAGGAAGTACTGACCCAGGGAGTAGGCCACCAGAGCGCGGACCACGCCACGCTCGACCATGCCGTCGAGATCGCCGACCCACTCCTGGTCGAGCCCGAGTTCGGGGTCGAAGCTGTCGAACAACCGTGGGCCATCCGCCCGCGATCCCTCAGCGACGGGAGTGGCGAGTGCTGCGGTTCCTGATTCCTTGGCCGTGTCGCCGCACCCGACACCGGACAGCAGGATTGCCACCACCCAGGCAGCCATGAATCTGGAAATGATGGTGAACCACCTCCCTCCACGCGAACAACTGCATTTCAATCGTTGCAGAAGATGGCCATTTTCCTCTTCGCAAGCTCGAACTGCTCCTCCGTCTCTGCCGCGAGCATGGCTTCCTTGGCGGCGATACACTCGGCAGCCTCTTCCTGGAGTTCTTCCTGGACGTCGGCACTCTTCATCACCGAAGCCGATTCCGACTGACAGGCGACCGGGTCGGAGCGACGAACATTAGCCTGGCCGTTGACCTCCTCGACGATCACGCAGTCACCCTGTCGGATCTCGGTCTGGTCGGAGACTACCTGCATCATGCGGCCGCCTCCGAGGTCGACGGTGTAGAGCTTGCCCGAGAGATCACCCTCGGCGGCGCGGGTGACCGCACCTCCTGCCAGCGCGCCGGCCGCCGCACGGCCCCACTTGGTGGTCGAGGACCGGTTCTTGCCCGTGGTGCGGTACGCCAGCATGCCGCCCATGAGTGCGCCAACGGGCGCTGCCTGGGACTGCAGATCGATGTTCTCGACCTTGGTGACGACGCCGATTGAAATCGACGCATTCTGGCCCGACCGTTGAGCCTCGGCGGTCGACACCGAAAACACGGCGAGCGCCAGTATCGTCCATGCCATGGATCGCTTCATGATGTGAACCTCCTTACGCAGAGTAGTTCGGTCTCGGATCGCCATGCGATGATGCGGTCATTCACCGTGAGTTGTACGCGCATTGTCGCATCAACTCGTGTCAGACATGTCCCTCCTACCATAGCTCCGCTCCTTCGGCTTTCGGTTCTCTGCTGACGGCCTCCACTCAACTTTCGAGCACCGTGATTTTCTCCGCAACCGGTGGTTTCCGGGTCTCCATTCTGTCCGCGTCAGGGACGTAGATCCGCAGACCGAGGCTCAAGTCTTCGTCTTTGTCAATGATCGGCAGCCGGTTCTCCTCGGGCGTGAACATCCGCGCAACCCGGCTCAGCTCGTCGACGGCCCGAAGGGCGCATTCTCAGATCCGAC
>JAJDNM010000037.1 GCA_022340665.1 Acidobacteriota bacterium
ACACGCGCGCTGCTTCGCGCCTTGCAACAGGAGCTTCATGAATGATGCGGGCTAGTCGCGCCGGGTCGATGAAAACACTCTGCATCGGGGTGGCCGGTGGCACCGGGTCCGGGAAGACAACCGTTGCCAACGAAATCGTGCGTCGGGTCGGGCCTGAACGAATCGTAGTCGTCAATCAGGACCGGTATTATCACGATCTCGCCCACCTCCAGGGTCACGAACGGGCACACCACAATTTCGATCACCCGGAGGCCATTGAGGAAAACCTGCTTCAGGAGCATCTCCGCCTGCTCAAGGCCGGCCGGTCTGCCCCGTTGCCGGTCTATGACTTCGCCAACCATGTCCGCAAGGAGGAGACCGAGTGCCTTGGACCGCGACCGGTGATACTTCTGGAGGGAATCCTGATTCTGGCGATGCCGGCTATACGGGAGCTGCTCGACGTCAAGATATTCGTCGACACAGATGCCGATCTCCGTTTCATAAGGCGGCTTCTCAGGGATATGGAGGAGCGGGAACGAACTGTGGACGGGGTGATCGATCAATACCTGACGACGGTCCGCCCGATGCACCTCGAGTTCGTGGAACCTTCGAAGCGTTGGGCGGACATCATCATCCCTGAGGGCGGATTCAACACGGTTGCACTGGATCTCGTCATCAGTCGTATTTTCCAGATGCTCCAAACTGTCGAATAATTTGGCTCCAGGGCTTCGTTCGGTGCATGACGCTGGCAATTGGAGCGGGCTTCAGCGGCTGGCGGGCGGGCGACGACGACGGCGGGATCTCAACTCATCTTCTTTGAACATGAACTTGATGGAATGTTTGAACAGCAAAAGGTTTGGAGCATCAACCCGGTTGAGCTTGAGACAGTTCTTGTCGTACCACTCGATCCAGCCCTTGAGTTCGGTCCCATCCGTGAGCACCACGATCATCGCGGTGCGGTTCTGCATCTGTTTGAGGTAGTAAAAGCTTTCGGCGTTCGTCTGCTCAGCCGGCACCTGTTTGCGGCGCCCGGTCGATCGGGTTGGGTACTTTTCCATCATCTCCGTCATGGATGGTCGGATCAGCTTACGCTCTGACATCAAACTCTCCTCGCAGCCCATGCTGTGCGGCGCAGGGTTTCCGATAACGTGCAGGTGCGGGTTCTGGCAACAGACTATCAGATCCAGAAGGGGGTGTCTTCCCCTGTTGTCGGCAGATCCTCGACGACGCTACCGCGATTTTTCCTGGTTGGGTTGTTTTCGTTGGTTTCGTTTATTGCCGGGGTAGAGTTCGACCTCATGAGAAAGGCAGCACATAAGTCGTCCGCAAAGACCGGAAATTTTCGCAGGGTTGAGGCTCAGATTCTGGCGCTTTGCCATGCGTACGGTCACCGAGTGGAATCGATCCATGAACGTCGTGCAACACAGGCAACGTCCGCACGGGCCGAGGCCTCCACACAACCGCGCACCGTCGCGAACCCCCAACGAGCGCATTTCGATGCCCCTGCGGTAGCGACGGCCCAAGTCCCTTTGTAGCGGACGGTAGTCGACCCGCTTTTCGGCCGAGAAGTAGATAACGGCCTTGCGACCCGACAGGGGCAACCTCACCTTGAATGGGTGGAGTTCGAGCTTCATTTCGCGGGTTCTCCGCCTCAGATAATGCTCGATCTCACGTTCGAGGTGGCCAGTGTCTTCATGTCGTTTCTCGTCTTCCGGAGTTGCCCTGCGAACGATGCGCGCCGCACCCCTGAGAGGCTTCTTGATCGTCGGAATCGAGAACGCAGTTACCTTACCCAAGAACTTCCCGTCAGGAGTGTCAACAACGATCATTTCGCCGTGCTTCAACTCCAGCTTTCCTGCGCGGCACGGCAAAGGTGGGAGGTCAGGGTCGACCAGCACTGGCACCCAGTCTTCCAGGCGCGGCGTAACGGTACACTGCACGAGCTCCGGCATCATGGCTTGTCGTCGCCGGCGAGTTCAGCCGCGATGTCACGATCAGCGGCAGCGATTTTCTCGGAGTCCCTGCGCCGCGCATCCTTCAGGGCCTGCCGGAGTTTTGGAAACTCGCTGGCGAGGATTTGAGCGGCGAAGAAGGCGGCGTTGCGTGCACCGGCCGGACCGACAGCGAAGGTCGCCACCGGTATGCCGCCCGGCATCTGTACAGTCGACAGCAGCGCGTCCACCCCATCGAGCACGCCACCAGGTAACGGCACACCAAGTACGGGGCGCACCGTGTGCGCCGCCACCACACCGGCGAGGTGCGCTGCCATCCCGGCCGCGCAGATGAAAACCCGGCATCCGTCGGAATCTGCTGCTCGGACAAGTTCTACCGTTCGTTCCGGTGTGCGATGGGCGGAGGATACGTGGACCTCGAATCCTACACCGAGGTCTTGCAAGAGTTCTGCCGCTCCGCGTAGATGCTTCCAATCGCTTGCGGAGCCCATCAGCACGAGGACCTGCGGATGGTCGTCCTGCTCAATTTCCATCGCTCAGGCCTCCAGCTTTGCCAGCGTGTCCCGACCGATATCCGATCGGAACCACATTCCATCGAACGATATTTTTCCAACGCCTTCGTACGCGGTCTCGAGCGCTTCGGACAGAGAAGCACCCCGCCCGCAAACCGACAACACGCGGCCGCCGGCAGTCGTGAGTTTTTCTCCATCGAGACGGGTTCCCGCGTGGTAAACCGTGACCCCGGAGAGCGCCATCGCATCGTCGATGCCGGTGATCTCATCGCCCTTGCGCGGGCTACCTGGATAACCGTCAGCTGCTATGACAACGCAGGCCACCGCCTCTTTGCGCCACCTGAGATTCGTCGCCTCCATGGCGCCGTCGGCCGCCGCCATGGCCACTTCAGCGAAATTGTCATCCAACCGCAGCAAGATCGCCTGGGTTTCCGGATCACCAAGGCGACAGTTGAACTCCAGGACTTTGGGACCGTCGGGCGTCATCATCAGTCCGACATAGAGCACTCCCCGATACGATCGACCTTCCTCCTTCATACCCAAAATTGTCGGCCGCACAATCGTGTCCAGGATCAGACGGCTCGTGCCCGGAGGCATGACCAGAGCTGGAGAATGGGCACCCATCCCACCGGTATTCGGGCCCTCGTCGTTTTCCTTCGCGCGCTTGTAATCATGTGAGGTCGCAATCGGGATGACACGGTCGCCGTCCGATATCGCCATATACGAGACCTCGTCGCCGTCGAGACACTCCTCGACCAGCACCCTGTCTCCGGCATCCCCAAACTTCCGCTGCGTGAAAAACACATCCAGCGCGTGCTCAAGGTCTGGCTCATCGCGGACGATCAACACGCCTTTGCCTGCGGCCAGGCCATCGGCCTTGAACACCACCGGCATCCCGAGATCCCGGCTCGCCTCTACCGCCTCGTCCTTGGTTCTAACAACTGAGGCCCGGGCGGTGGGAATGTCATTCCGTTGGCAGAACTCCTTCGCGAACACCTTGCTCGACTCCAGCTCGGCAGCCGCCCGGCGGGGCCCGAAGAGACGCAGACCCCGACGGTAGAACTCGTCGCAAACACCCATGGCGAGCGGGACTTCCGGTCCGACAATCGTCAGGTCGATGCGAAGATCCTCAGCCGCCTCCGCAACCCCGGGCAGATCGTTGGCGGATATCGGAAGCAGATCGGCTGCTTGGGCAATTCCTGGGTTCCCTGGAGCGGCAAAAACGTGGCTCACTCCGCGAGAACGTCGCAGGGCATGGACGATCGCGTGTTCACGCGCACCTGACCCTAGAACGAGAACGCGCATCGGTGTCTACCCCCTCGCTTGCAGCAGACTTAGATAACTGGTCTGTACGATGTCGCCCGCGGAGCATCCCCGACTCAGGTCATTGGCCGGTTTCGCGAGGCCTTGCATGAGCGGACCCAACGCCCGCGCGCCACCGAGCCGCTCGACCGCTTTGTAGGTGATGTTTCCGGCATTGAGATCCGGAAACACGAGCACATTCGCGGCGCCGGCAACTGGCGATCCTGGGGCCTTTTTCTCACCGACCGTTTTCACGAGAGCTGCATCCAGCTGCAGGTCACCATCGAAGACGAAGTCGACTCCACGTGCATTGAGCTCATCGCACGCGCCGGTCACTTTTTCGACCAACGGATGGCTCGCCGAGCCTTTGGTCGAAAACGAGAGCAAGGCGACCCGTGGTTCGCCACCGACGATCGAGCTGAAGGTCGCAGCCGCAGATATGGCAATTTCAGCCAGTTGAACCGAGTCCGGATCGGGCATCACCGCACAGTCGGCGAATACCATGATCCCGTCGTCGCCCCAGCTCGCTTCAGGATGGACCATGATAAAGGCGGACGAAACCGTCCGCAGCCCGGGAGCAGGTCCAATACAGTGAAGTGCGGCGCGCACCGTATCTGCAGTCGTTCGCACCGCCCCACCAACGGAGGCGTCGGCAGCGCCCGTCGCTACCAACAACGAGGCGAAGTAGAGCGGGTCTTCGACCGCCTTCAACGCCTCGTCTTCCGACATCCCTTTGGGTGCGCGGCGCTGGTGCAGGTGGGCTGCAAGGTCTTCTCGACGGTAATCCGCCGCAGGATCCGCGACGTCAACGCCCCGTCTCGCAAGTTCGTCATGGATAGGCTGGCGCTCGTCCCCGGGGCACAGGAGAATCACCTCGCATGATCCGCCGGTTACGAGCTGTTTTGCAGCTTCTACTACCCGCGGATCATGGCCTTCGGCAAGCACCACCCGGCCGCCAACAACCGCCGCCCGCCTCTCGACCTGTTCGAGAAACCCCACAACTCTCCCCCGGCAGTCATTGTAACCCAAAGCCTTCGCCGGACCGCCGGAAGGTTTCAGCTGTGATTGAAGTTACATGGACCATCACATCCGCGAGGAGGTGGCATGCGAATAGCGTCCGATATCTCTCGTCTCATGGGGAACACGCCGTTGGTTCGACTCAACCGGATCGCCGCCGAGGCAAGCGCTCAAGTGGTCGCCAAGCTCGAGTTTTTCAACCCGGCACATTCGGTGAAGGATCGAATCGGAGTCGCAATGGTGGATGCCCTGGAGCGAGATGGTCTCCTGATACCGGGGCGGTCGACCATTATCGAAGCAACCTCGGGCAACACTGGTATCGCGCTCGCTATGGTGGCGGCGTCACGTGGCTACCGTTGCATCCTCACGATGCCGGAGTCGATGTCACTCGAACGACGCAAGATTCTCGATCTTCTCGGGGCCAAAATCGAGCTCACCCCGGCGGACGAAGGGATGAAGGGTGCGTCGGCCCGCGCCCAGGAATTGCTTGCCGAGATTCCTGATTCGGTGGAGCCAAAGCAATTCAGCAACCCGGCCAATCCGCAAATCCACTCCTCAACCACCGCTCAGGAACTCTGGCAGGACACCGACGGGAAGATGGACGTCTTCGTGGCCGGGGTCGGAACCGGAGGCACGATTACCGGGGTGGGTCGATTCTGGCGAGAGCGGCGGCCCTCAGTTCGCATCGTGGCAGTCGAACCAGCTGAATCACCGGTGCTCTCCGGCGGCGAACCAGGACCTCACAAGATCCAGGGGATCGGTGCGGGTTTCTTGCCCGAAAACCTCGACCGGTCGGTGGTAGACGAAGTGGTCACGGTGAATTCCGAGGAAGCTTTTTCGACCGCCCGCAGCCTTGCTCGCGATGAAGGCATCCTGGGAGGGATTTCCACCGGCGCGGCCTGCGCTGCTGCCCTCAAGATCGCGGCCGGCGACGAGATGGCCGGCAAACTCGTCGTCTTTATCGCCCCCTCGACTTCCGAGCGCTACATCTCGACTGATCTGTTCACGGATCTCTGACTCTTCGACCGTTGGCACGCGACGACTCGGCGGTTAGGCCGATCGTGGGCCATGAGAGGACTGGTTTCGGCGGTGGACTGGCACTCTGACCATCAACGGTCGCGGATCCACCTCAATCTCGACCGGTAGCATTCCGGTGACATCGCCATCGATCTGGTAGGGAATCTCCTCGACCGGCAAAGCCGGTTCCAGCCGCACCTGGCTCGCGGCCGCACGCAGGGCATCAGGGTGCTCCACATGGCGGCCCGAAGGAATGCCGAACAGAAACGAAATCGCCGCTCGCCGGCCGACTCCCCGCCGAGCCAC